>CAIKVR010000240.1 GCA_903830915.1 uncultured Bacteroidales bacterium | reverse complement strand
TTCAGCTATAACCGAAAATATCACAAAGCCACCCCGTCGATAATATAAACAACGACCGCTTCGAGATTCGAAGCGGTCGTTGTTGAATTAATCCATTTTCAATGTATTCTTAATCAGCACCGGAATTTCAATTGGAAGTCGGGCTACAGGTATGCTAAAAGCTTTGAAAGCCTGTTCTAAGAAAAATAATAGTAAATACATTCAATATAAAAAATTTACAATTTCAAACTTGATATATCAACAATATCAACTATTTTTTGTTGCTAAATAAACTAAATTAGTAATACGAAAAAAATATTCTTTGCAAGCAAAACGGCAGAGCTGAGCGGTCGCTTTTTTAATCACATAGTTCAAATAGTTTCATAGTTACAAATAGTGCATTTATTGTGAATATGCAGAAATCAGTTATTTTTTCAAAATAGCCTATGTATGTCAACTCAAAATCATGTTTATCTTATCATTAAGCTCAAATTTTTAGTACTATGTGGTTCTATATTTCTATGTGAACTATGTGGTTGAATATTTTTTTTAATAAATACGACAATTAATTAAGTATATTATGAACCCAAAATACCAGATAATAGATCGTATTGTGAGTGTGGTAAATAAAACCGCCCCACTGTCGCAAGTGTTTTTATACGGTTCGAGAGCCAAAGGAAATGCCGGCAAAAGTTCGGACTGGGATGTGCTGATTTTGATGAATATAAATAAGGTAACTTTTAGCTACGAAACCGGTTTTATGGATGCTTTTTATGAGTTGGAATTAGAAACCGACGAAGTTCTTTCACCGTTGATATATGCCAGAAATGAATGGAAAAAGAAATAATTGCACACTGCTTTGTTCGAGAATATTAAACGCGATGGAATACGAATATTGTAAATTCGGTGAAGAATGAAAGGTTCAAAAACAGATTTAGTAAACCTCTGTCTCAGCGGATATATTCAAACCTGATTAAATTGTGTAAAGCGTTGGACTGGTCGTTGGGATTTGCCGTTCGGCTTGCCAAGAACCAACGGTCAGCGACCAAAGGGAGATAATAAGGGTCTTTTTCTTGTTGAATTAAGCTACTAAGGGTTTAAATACCCTATTTATTTTGATTCTTAACCCTTAGTAGAGAGAATATACCTCCAGATTTTTCCCCTTATTTTTTATATTTATTTAACTAAACGACACCAAAAAATAAATACACACTATGAATAAGCAGACAATAATTACCGGAATCAAAGTTAGCGATCAAATGAAAAAGGCAAAGAATATTTTGAACCAACAAATACTCCCTAGGGAAGAAATGTATCAGGAAAGAAAAAAGAACGGACTATTAAGCAAACTTTAAATCATCATAGTCTTAATTTCTACCGGCGGGGTGGCTTGGAGCCACCCAGTCGTTAATATATACAACGACCGTTTCGAAATTCGAAGCGGTCATTGTTGGTTATATAATTATCTATCTATTTTCAAATGATCATCTGTTTCGTTGCATTTGGTTGAAAAAGAAAATTGAGATTTAACGTAAAATGCAAAATTATGAATTTTATGTCATAGTCAAGCATGAAATAAAAAGAAACGCAAAGTCTTGAAAATTAATTCAAACTTTGCGTTTCAAATAACTAAATAACAAGTTTACTGTTCAACTTATTTCTCCTCTTTAGGGGTCGGGGGTTTCAACCATTTATCCAACCACTCGTAAAATGTTCGTTGCCATAAGATTCCGTTTTGAGGTTTCAGTACCCAGTGATTTTCGTCGGGGAAGATCAGCATTTCGGCCGGCACACCACGCAACACTGCTGCATTGAAAGCCGCCATGCCCTGCGAAGCCAGAATACGGTAGTCTTTCTCTCCGTGGATAACCAGAATCGGCGTATCCCATTTGTCTACGAACAAGTGTGGCGAGTTGGCATACGATTTCTGAGCTATAGCATTGGCTTTATCCCAGTACGGTCCACCCAGATCCCAGTTTACAAACCACATTTCCTCGGTTTCGAGGTATTGCTGCGGCAGGTTGAACATACCATCGTGTGCGAGGAATGCTTTGAAGCGTTTTTGGTGATGACCAGCCAGCCAGTACACCGAAAATCCACCGTAACTTGCACCCACACAACCCATTTTGTCTTTGTTTACATACGTTTCTTTTGCCAAAGCGTCGATAGCTGAGAAATAATCGAGCATATTTTGACCGCCGTAATCGCCGCTGATTTGCTCCAGCCATTCTTTACCAAAGCCGGGAAGTCCACGACGGTTTGGTGCAACAATAATATAATCGTTGGCAGCCATCAGCTGGAAATTCCAGCGATACGACCAAAATTGACTGACAGTGGATTGCGGACCACCTTCACAGAATAGCAGGGTGGGGTATTTCTTGGTTTTGTCGAACTTAGGCGGATAAATCACCCAAGTCAGCATTTGTTTGTGATCGGTGGTTTCAACCCAGCGTTCTTCCACTTTACCCATTTCCAGTTTGGCAAGCATATCTTTGTTTTCAAATGAAAGTTCAGTTTCAGTTCCCGTTTTCGGGTCAATGCTGTAGATTTCGTCCGGTTTGCTCATCGAATGATATACGCCAATCAACTTGTCTTTTGCTTGAGCTACAAAGCTATAATCGTGAACACCTTTGGTGATTTGAGTGATTTTCTTTTCGGCTATGTCGGCGCGGTAAATCTCAGTTACAGCATGCCAGCAGCTTACAAAAAGTATCGATTTACTGTCGGAAGTCCAGGTTAAACCTGTAGAATTCTGGTCGAAACCTACAGATAAGTCAGCTTTCTCACCAGTTTGAAGATTCATAATAAATAATCTGTTTTTGTCGGCTTCATATCCATCACGTTCCATGCTTTCCCATGCCAACCATTTGCCATCGGGCGAAAAAGTTGGATTTTGGTCGTAACCCATCATGCCTTCGGTTTTGTTTACTGTTTTTCCGGTCTTTAAATAATAAAAATATATATCCGAATTAGTTGAAAGAGCATATTCCTTACCTGTTTTCTTGCGGCAGGTGTAGGCTATTGTTTTTCCGTCAGGACTCCATGCCAGTTGCTCAATACCGCCAAAAGGTTTCATCGGACATTCGTAGGGTTCGCCCTTCAGTATATCCTTTTTATTCTCAATTTTTCCTTCTTTAAAATCAGCCACAAAAGGATGTGGAACGGTTTGCACCCATTCGTCCCAGTGTTTGTACATCAGGTCTTTCACAATCAAACCGCTTGCTTTGGGTAGATCGGGATATTTATCAACGGTTCTTTCACCGTATTTTACATCAGTAACGAACAACAATTTTTTTTCGTCGGGTGAGAAAGCAAAATCATTGATGTCTCCCTCGCGTTTACTGATTTGTTTACGGTCACTACCATCGGCTTTCATTGTCCATAGTTGCATAGTGCCGCTTTCGGAGGATAAAAATGCGATATGTTCGCCATCCTTCATCCATTTGGCAGCAGCCTCGCGGGTGGCGGTTTTGGTTATTTGTTTTTTGTCCGAACCATCAGCGTTCATTACAAAAATCTCTGAATTTCCTTTGTTTTCGGGGATGCTGTAGTACGAAACACTGTACAGCACTTTTGTTCCGTCGGGCGAAACCTGCGTGCCAGCCACCCTTCCAAACGACCATAATACTTCGGGCGTCATACGTCCGTTTTCAATTTTCGTATTTTGTTTCCCAATAACGGTGCTGTCCTCTTTCGGACTGCACGATACAGCTGCAACGGCTATTGCCATAAGCGTAGTTTTGATTAAATATTTTTTCATTATGCTTTCAGTTTTTAAAACGTAGCAAAAGTAGCCTTTTTGAATGAAAATGCAAAAAGAATTGTTTTATTGCTGTATTGCGAATAATTCACAGGGCTGCCGCATAAAAAATAGCAACTTAACTATATTTAATTCATAAATAAATGAGGTAATTATCTTTTTTTAAGTAATTGAACTTTCATGATTCGATTTTGCTTTATATTTTTATCTGATAATCAGATAAATATATAAAATGACAGTATTAGATTTAAAGTCTTATTTTTGTGGCATGAAGAACCCCAGAATTGATAGACGTAAGGAACACAATATGGAAGATTTGATTTTTATATCAATTGCTTGTGTGTTATGTGGCAGAGAATTATGGTATGATGTGGCAGAGAATTATGGTATGATGTGGATCTGTATTGTGAATTTCAATATGATTAGCTAAAAACTATTTTGGAATTGACTGGCTGAATTCCCTTTCATGATACTTTCAACAGTTTTTTCTCAGAATTTTGCCCTAAAGAATTAGAGCACTGTTTTATAAAATAGACCAACTCAATAGTTAAACGAGCAGATAGTGAGGTTTATTGGTAATGATGGCAAAATCATACGGGGAACAAAAGGAAGTGAGAATTCGGCAGTACATAATTGTTAGTGCATGGGCTGGTAGCAACAACATAGTTTTATGTCAATTTTTTTGAATAATTTTAACTCTGAACAATGCCTTTAACTTTCAAAATCAGTATTGCTATTTAAATGTCATCCTTAAAATTTTTACAAACAAGCGTCCTTTGGTCAGAAATTCAATGCGGTCGTAATGTTTTTTGCTTTTTAACACTCCTGTAACCAGGAATTTCGTTACTACATCAGGATTTTCTGCCAGAATATCATATACTTTTTTGAATTGCTTTGCTTCTTCGGGTGAACGTGCTTCTTTCGCCTGAGTCAAAAACTCCGTACGCACCATACCCGGACTTAAAATTCCCAGTTGCACTAATCCACCTTCCATCTCATTCGACACCGTTTTAGTAAAGTAATTCACCGCTCGTTTGGTAGTGCCATATAAACTCAGCTTATCCATCATTCGCCCATCGCTTCCAAAACCTTCCATGTTGAAAATCTTGCCATGACCTTGTATGGTCATAAACTTGGCAGCCGCCCTTGTACCCAGCATCAGTCCGTATATATTTATTTCGGTAATGGCTCTGATATCTTCCACTTCTATGTCAATAAATTTCCGGTGAGGTTGTGGTATGCCCGCATTATTTATCCATATATCAATTTTGCCGAACACATTCACGGCTTTACTGATAAGTTTATCGTGAGTTTCGGGTTCATTCACGCTGCCCGGAACACCGGTCACATTCTCTCCAAAAGCATCTTTCAATGATGCCACTGCCCGAGCTACCTTCTCCACATCCCTGCCATTGATTACCACCTGATGACCTGCTTTCAGAAACTCTGTTGCCAGACCGTGTCCAATGCCACGCGTACTGCCTGTAATAACGATTGTTTTCTTTTCCATAATTACAAATTAAATGATTTTTCAAAATTACAAATTATACAACAAACCATCAAATTATTATTAGAGTTTATATAAGTTCAATAGTTCGTTTGTGAATTTATTTAAACGCAATGCTGCTTTGCGTTTAATGTAAAAACTGAAATAATTAGTGTTGTTTTTAGCAATTCATATATTGACTATTGAGACTAAATTCTAAGAGGAAAAAGTACTATATGAAATAAAACTACCCGTTCAAATTAAACTATTTGAACGGGTAATTTTTAAAAAGAACAAGTCTTAAAACCGATTATTTTGTAATTGCTATGTTACTCTTTGATTAATCTATGTGTAAAAAATGCCCCATTATATTTCATTCTAATAATATATGTTCCAGGTTTTAAGAAACTCACATCTAATGTGTTTCTATTTAATTTTGAAGAGTAAAAAACTTTGCTACCTAAATTATTGAATATTTCTATTAAATCAATTTTATCAAGGACATTATCTAAATACAATGTATTATGTACCGGATTCGGATAAATTTTCAGGTTGTCAAGCATAGGATTCCCTGTATCTGTAACTTTTTGAACTAAATTGATTGAGTATGGATTTACAGGTGAACCTTTTATTACTTCAGGAATAAATAGAACGGAATGATTTGTTGCTATAAATTGTCTGTTTTCTGTTTTATTATAACACATGAAAGTTATCTCCTTGTTCACATCCTGCGCATTACCCCAAACCATCAGGAAGGCCATGAAACGCTGAAAAGATTCTACATATTTTAAATCTGCAATTCCCCTACATTCATCGCCTATATAAGCAGCTATTTGAAAATCGTTACCCCTAAATTCAACTTCATCAACAGACAATATGGAAGTTACAGTCATATTCAATTGGAAGGCATTTGTATTAATTGCCCTGTTTTGAGTTACCGTGATATAAATATCTGAAAATCCAGACATTGAAATTGTTACAATGGCTTTACGTATTGCTAAATTGGTGTTTGAAGCTGTAAATATTAGTATAGCATCGCCAGTACTTTCGGGACTAACTGTTAACCAGCTTTCATTTGAAACCGCAGTCCATGTTGCATTTGAATATACATTAACAAAACCAGTATTATTTGCCATTACGTCTATTATTGCAGTGTTTGCCGAAACAGACAAGGTTGCATCACCAACGGCTTGAGTTACTGTTACTGTTTTTTCTGCAGCTCCGGTGGCTTTAATGATTACAGTTGCAACACGGGGTGTGATGAAAGGATTGGCTGTTGTAGTGCTAAATGTAATTGTTCCATCACCGATTGCTCCCGATGTTACGCTTAGCCAGCTCTGATCGGAAGTTGCTGTCCAGGTACTGTTTGATGTTACAGTAAGAATTGCAGTACTGCCGCTTGCTTTGGCAACTTCTGCAGTTGTTCCTGATACTGATAAAGTAGCATCGCCAACTGCTTGTGTCACAATTACCGTTTTATCTGCTGCTCCGTTGGCTTTTATAATTACTGTGGCATCACGGGTTGTAATGAGCGGATTGGCCGATGTAGTGCTAAAAGTAATTGTTCCATCACCGGTTGCTCCCGATGTTACGCCTAGCCAGCTCTGATCGGAAGTAGCTGTCCACGTACTGTTGGAAGTTACTATAAGACTTGCTGTGCTGCCGCTTGCTTTTGTCACTTCTGTTGTTGTTCCAGATACAGATAAAGTAGGATCTCCTATTGCCTGTGTTATTATTACCGTTTTATCTGCAGCTCCGGTGGCTTTAATGATTACAGTTGCAACACGGTTTGTGATGAGCGGATTGGCTGTTGTAGTGCTAAATGTAATAGTTCCATCACCGGTTGCTCCCGATGTTACGCTTAGCCAGCTCTGATCGGAAGTTGCTGCCCACGTACTGTTTGATGTTACAGTAAGAATTGCAGTACTGCCGCTTGCTTTTGTCACTCCTGCTGTTGTTCCTGATACTGACAACGTAGCATCGCCAACTGCTTGTGTCACAATTACAGTTTTATCTGCTGCTCCGTTGGCTTTTATAATTACTGTGGCATCACGGGTTGTGATGAGCGGATTGGCCGATGTAGTGCTAAAAGTAATTATTCCATCACCGGTTGCTCCCGATGTTACGTTTAGCCAGCTCTGATCGGAAGTAGCTGTCCAAGTACTGTTGGATGTTACAGAAAGACTTGCAGTACTGCCGCTTGCTTTTGTCACTGCTGCTGTTATCCCCGAGACTGACAACGTAGCGTTGCCAACTGCCTGTGTTACTGTTACCGTTTTATCTGTTGCTCCGGTTGCCTTAATTGTTACAGTGGCTACACGGGCAGTGATCAATGGATTTTCTGAATTAGTCGTAAAAATAATTGTTCCATCTCCGGTTGCTCCTGAAGTTACACTTAACCAGTCCTGGTCGGAAGTTGCTGACCAGGTACTATTCGAAGTTATGGTAAGGTTTGCAGAACTGCCGCTTGCTTTTGTAACTGCTGCTGTTGTTTCCGAAACAGACAAAGTAGCATCTCCCACTGCTTGTGTTACAATTACGATTTTATCGGTTACTCCGTTTGCTTTCAGTGTTACTGTAGCAACACGGGGGCTAATAAATGGATTATCTGACGTTGCAGTACAGGTGAGCGTTCCATTCCCTGTTCCACCGGAATTTACGTTCAACCAGCTTTGATCAGATTCGGCTGTCCAGGTACTGTTTGAAGTCACTGCTGTAGTTATTTTACTATTAGCAGATTTTGCAACATCAAGACTTGAAGATAAAGGAGATAGCGTTAACAGCTCGACAGTTCCACCTATAGCCAAACAGTTCGTTGTTGTGGAAGATGCGGTAGTTCCAAAACCAAAATATCCATTAACAGTAACAGAACTTGTGCCCCAGGCATAAAGTCTTAATTTAATAGATGAGGTATATGATACTTTTTGCAAATCAGCAATTGAACTTAAATAAATTTGATTTTGATTAGTTCCTGTTGTACTCGAACTTGGTGTAACTGTTCCTTGATAGAATGTTTTAAAGTTAGCACCTCCATCTATACTGTATTTCCATAAATAATCAGTTGGACCATGAGTCACTGATGAAGAATAATAGCTTAATAATCTGGTATCTAAGGTACTCAATGATACCCTATTACCAGAAATTGCTTGAATGCTAAACTCAAAATAATCATTTGCACTTACTGCTGCTGTGGAAGAAGATGTCGACCAATCATACCCAACAAATCCTCCGGTTAAACTAGTAGCATGAACTCCGACTCCCCTCGAAAGAATTGATGTATTCAGTTGAGTATTATTAGTAGTAGCATTATACGTTGGTTCATTTCCGGAAGAAGCAGGAACTCCGAATTGCCAGGCCACTATCTGCCCAACTGTGATAGTTGGAGTGAATATAA
This sequence comes from uncultured Bacteroidales bacterium, assembly GCA_903830915.1. GTDB lineage: Bacteria > Bacteroidota > Bacteroidia > Bacteroidales > Paludibacteraceae > Paludibacter. The sequence continues at coordinate 11,882 of CAIKVR010000240.1, read as the reverse complement.
AAATAAAAAGTGCCAATCGTAGTATTACAGATTTGCTAAAATATATCCGGGCGCTTATTTTCATGTGTAAATAGTTAGTTTTTAAGGTCGTATGGAACTTGCATGTCAAATTTTCACTGTCTTTGGTGAACCTCTGTGTTCATGCTCGTTTCATGTGTTTATAATTGATTTTAATTGTCACATGGAACTCACAAAACAAAATTAATCACTCCCCTGTGGGTCAAAATAGATTTAATTTTGTCATGTTCGTTTCATCTTATTCTACTATTTGCAGGGTATTTCATTCTGGAAATATACAGAAGAGCTTTACCTGTAGGATAAGCTCTTCTGTGTATTCATAACATTTACTTCTTAATAAACAATTGATTGTATATTTTTCCATTAGACTTAATTCGCAAGGTATAAATACCCGGAATCAAATTGTCAACATGAAGCATATTTTTATTCAACTTATAATCAGACATTAAAACACGTCCTAAATTGTCGGTAATTTCAATTTCTTCAATCAAATCAGTTGTTGAATTAAAGTGAAGTATGTCAATAACCGGATTAGGATATACCTTCAGTGAATTCAAACCTACATTATCAGTTCCTGAAATGACATAATTAATTTTATATGGATTAGCAGGTGAACCGGTAATATTGTCAGGAACAAATGAAAGTGATTCGACTGAAATCATTTCCTGATTATTGGTAGGATCATAGCTTCTGAAGGTGATTTTACTGTTCACATCTACTGTATTACCCCAAACCATCATAAATGCCATATACTGTTGATAAGCTTCAATATATTTCAGTGTTGCTGTACCCCGACATTCATCGCCAACAAATACGCCAACCTGCATATTTTCATTTGTAAGCTCTTTACCATCAACTAATGCAATGGCTGTAACTGTCATGCTCATTTGATATTTATTAACATCTACCGTCCATTTCGATACCTCCGTATCAATATTCTGTTTTTCAACTTTCGATGTAGAAATATATTGCGACGGATAATTAAATGAAGTTGTTACCGTATTATTTGAGTTATACATGTAACCAAGCCCGGGAATCATATATTGCAGGCTACCATACCAGTTCCCACCTGAATAGCTGGCAAAACCAACCTGACTCTTAATCTGATCGCCATCTTTTGCATTAAGCCCACTTAAAGCTACTTTTACAGGTGAAACAAACTGTGGAACATAACCAATATAGTTCCAGTTATGCTTAATAGTTATAGGTAAATCAGCCGTTTTAGCCATCGCACCTGTAAACTTAAGTACTTTAGTCTGATTCGTTTTCAGCATATACATACTAGTTTGAGTCATTGTAATGTCGTTTCCAATCCACAAACCATTTGCATAATCAATATATCCTTCAGTCGATTTGAACTGTATACCTGCAGATTCAATACCTGTTTTAAATTGATCTATCAATGGAGTTTGTGTATTGACAACATTTGTTGATATCCAGTTCCAACCCATTTTCAAACTCAATTGTTGCTCAATTTTATCGGTAGCATTAAATAGCTGTGGATTGCTTATACTGCCTATAATTGAAGTTCCGATAAAGCTTAACGGGCTGCCAATAACGTCTACTGCTGGATAAATTCTGCCTGTTCCGGCATCCCACAAACTGAAAGTAAGTGCCTGACCATTATCAGTACTGTTTCCATAAATGTCCATGTACAATACATAGCTGTTTTTGGTTTTATCAAACTGTGGATTTACAACGCCTACGCAGCGTGTTCCGATAAAGGCTGCAAGAATGTCTTCAGGATCTTCCTGATAAACACCATCTATCTTTATCTGTCCTATCACATTCATTGAAGATTCATAATCGTACGGATTTACACTCCAGTCGGGACGTATTCCGGTAACTTTCAGAGAAACAGGCAATGTCTCAGGAATGGCATTATTTCCCAAAAGTGTAATCCGTGTTTCATACGAGCCGATATTAGTTGATTTATCAACTGTAAAGGTTAATTCAGCTTTTTCCAAAGGATTTAGTTTCCCCGATGTTTTGTTGACGCTTAACCAGCTGGGAAGACCTTCAATTACGTAATTTTCATACTTACCTGAATTATTCACAATCACAGCCTTGAACGTATATGCATCGAGTACCTCTTTGATTACTGTAACCTTTTCAGTTTCCCAATTTAACCGATTATTATTGACAAAAGCAGTCCATTTGATAGGATCTGAGAGTTTATTTCCGTTTAAATCGTAAACTGTATTTACGGCAAATTCAAGAGCACAATTTTCGGTTTTTGCTAACGGAGCATCAATAATGAAAATAATCTTATTATCACTTGCTGTATAGGAGAAGCTTACATCCTCTTTAGCTCTCGGAATTTTTATTCCCGGAGTATTATCTTCTGCTAAAGCCGTTGAAACTGCTACAGCTGCATTATTTCCTGAAAAATCTTTGAGTGAATATGTTGTTCCGTAACCTGTAACAGTTTCTTCAAATGGATAGTAAGCCTTCAATCCAGCTTCAAAACCTGTTAGTCTTGAATGCATATCCAATCTGATATTTTCTGCTGTAAGCGCACTTCCCCAAATTCTGACTTCATCGATTGAACCGTTAAAATATTGATCCTGTACATCATTATAGGTGGATTTATCATTAACAACTTTTGCCGGGATATAATTGCGCGAATTCGCCAATTGAGGAGTCAATGTAACAACTGCCATTGCGCTATCTACATAAGTTCGTGAACCCAACGATATCTTAGCTGAAGCCATTCCACCTACTTTGGTTGATGACAATTGAAGTTTTTGCAGACCATCAATATAAACATTGGAATTTCCTCCACGGAGCACGCTTAATGCAAAGTGATGCCATGTTGTATCCAATACCGAAACATTAGGAATCACATAACTATTACCATTTGTATTCAAGCATAATTCTGCATTGTTATTGAATCCCACTGATAGTTTTTCGATTGGTTTAGCATCCGTGTCCCCTTTTCCACTGGAGAATAAGGTAGCATTGGTTTGAGATTTTCCTTTGAACCAGAATTCAACGGTGAAATTGTTATTGCTTGTGAAAGGAATATTGCTGGAATTTATTAAAGTGGACTGATTGATACCATTATAGGAGGTAGCCTTTCCATTTGGTTCGATAAACCATGAACTTTTTACCGTCATATTCCGACTCCTTACTTTATCAGTGGCTATAACTCCATTTGCTTCATCCATAGGCCAGTAACCAATCAGGTTAGTTTCTGTACCTGTTTTAGCCGTATTCATGTCTGTTAAATCGGATATATTTCTTACATCTGACCAAATAGCTGTCTGATGAATATTGCCTTTAAAACCGGTTCCTACGATCAATCGTCCTTCAGGATTAATCGGTGATAAAAGTTTCTGAGAAATAACAGTTGTAGTTGAGCTGCTTGACAATAGATTGACAGTTACAGTCTGATTATTTGCATTATAGGATAATGAAACGTATTGCCAATCGGCTTTAGCTGAAATGGAATTTGAACTTATCAGTGCATCATTGACTTTAAGTTCAATGCCGTCTTTCTTCATGTTTAAAGCAATTTTGTCGTAACCGGAACCAATTGTAAATAGATTTCCATAATTCAAACAGTCAGTTGCAGTTCGCACCCAGGTTTCAATGGCAAATGAACTGTTCTGCAGACTAATAGACGATTCAGTAAATGCCTGAGATTTTTCAGTTCCATCAAGAGCAAGACCTTCAGCATGCTTTAAGGTTGCTCCATTAAGCACTCCTTTCACTTCAAAATTATCAGGAATTAACTTGTTGGTTTGAATATTTTCATTAAAAGTAACGGCAACTTCAGTTTCGGGAGTTAATATACCGTTTGCTGGCGATGGAACTCCCATGGCCATTGGACGAACTAAATCTTTGACAACAGTGAATTCACTAGTTAAATTGTTAATAGGCGTTTGGGTTCCATTATCGCACAAAGTTTTAGCTCTTACTGTATAACTGCCATCATTTAACCCATCGAACGATAAATTATAAAAGAATGAACTTATATAATTATTGCCAACATTTGGAATAAGCATATCCGTAGTGATATTCATACGGGCTAAAGTAGCTTTTGTACTTATATCTTTTGCAAATACTTTTGAGTTCCATCGGGTTTCACCTTCTAGTTTATATTCCAATTGCAAACCAAGGAAGTTTTTATATTCCTGATTAAAGCTCTTTAAAGTAACTGCTAATGGGCTCAAATTTTCGGTATTGATAATCTGACGGTCTATTGCAATTTCCAAATCGCTACATGAAGGAACATAAGTAACATTTAAGTATTGCGACTTAGATATAGTGTCACAGACTGACCTGAAATTTAATTTGATATTCTGATAATCCAATACGTCCAATTTGGTTTGATGTAACGTCAGTGTTTTTGAAAGAGTTTGTCCTGGCGTTACATAGAACAGCCTGCCGGAAGTTAATGGAGTACCATCAACCGAAACAACAGCACCACTTGGATTAGATGTTTCATCAACAGATAACAAATATGCTCGCGGACTCTGAATAATAGAATTGTTTCCTAATTCAAGAATAAAGCTTGCATCCTTGCCGTTTGGTATTTCCGTTTTAGTGTTACTCTTAATGTTGATATAAGGTGCATCGAGAGGATTTGTACCATTTGCCAGTTTTACTGTTTTGTTGTTTTCTTTATAGAAAAGTGTTGAATCAATAGCCTCATATGGACAAGAGCTTTGACCACCAACCAATTCAAAGATATAACTACCTAATGAGCTGTCAACATATCCATCGGGTAATGTTTCTACGTCCTTTTCACTTGTGTCAAGAAGTTTATTCTTGTACACATTTACAGCAAAACGGTTGTCAGCATCAGGATCTGATAAAATATAACCAAAGGTGGTTGTTTTTGCGGTAGAAGAATTAGTTGAATTATCACTACCACCTCCTAATTTTGTTTCTGCATCTACTTCCATACCAACTTCATTTATTTTGAATCCAAAAGTAGTTCCTATAACAGCTTGAGTTTTGTCAGTCCCACCAGAGGTTGTTCCTTTGTTGTCGGTATAAGTATATGAGCGTTCAATTGAAGTTCCTGCATCGAATGAAATATTATTTTTGCTATAATTTGTGTTATTTGATGCATTTTTCTTTTGGTTTTCATTAGTGCTAATTACATTTTCCCAGCTTTTAATGGTGTTTGCAATTGTTTCAATCGTGTCAGATATGATTAATTTATTTGGTCTTATAATACTATAAGAACCAGCAGTCATACCAAAATTCACATCCGACTGACTTAATGTTGTGATATAATAATTCGTTTTATTAATATCTGCAAGAGTCTGATAAGTTGTTTTTGCAGTATTAAAATTAGCTACCGGAACAGTAACAAGGAGTTGCTTTAATAGTTGTTTCCATTTTGGTAGTTGAGCCGTTACTATTTCATTCTGACTGAACCGGAATTCAGTATCACCACTTATACTGGCTGTGCTTACTGTATCTACTGCAAGACCTATTTTCTGTATATTCAGGTCTCGGCTCTGACAATAATATAAATTTGTGGATGTACCAATATAAACATCAGCATTTGAACCCACAAACTCAGGTGAAGCTGAAGTTTGAATCCGTTCTTTAGTTGTCAGAGTTTTAGTTCCTGTTGTTCCAGAAAACGTTGAATATTCTCCTTCTAGCCCTATTTTTAATTTATTCACACTTTCCATTTCAGTTAATGCCATAAAGCCAAAACCTACTGCAGTTTCAATTTTTGGTCCAAGTTTTATATTAGTGGAAGCAGAAAAATTTCCATTAAATACACTTTTATCCACAAATGAATAGGATAGTGTTGTACCCGTTTCCATATAGGCATAACTGTTCGATCCGGGAGGGTCGCGTAATACTACCAACGGTACAAGAGGACCATTTGTCACAAAGTTAGTTCCGGCAATTGGCTCACAACCAGTTACAATACCTCTAAAATCACCCATTTCTGTCCAATAAACTGGATTTATGGTTCCATTCTTGATAGAGATATTTAATCCTAAACCCGAGTTCACATCACCTAAATTAGGGAATCCTGCCTTAAATATATAGTTTATTCTTCCTTTAGCATCAAGTTTCATTACATGGGTCTCAAGAGTATCACCAGCATCCTGAACCAGTTTTTTCATCAATATACCTATTTCATTTTTTATGTTCACGATAGCTCCTTTAAGCGGAACCCTTGCGAAATGTTTCATTGTAGTTGTATCCAATCCTTCGGGATGTTTATAGCTTTCATAAGCGTAGATATTCAAAGCATATTGCTTCCCTTGAGCAAATATGGGTTTTCCGTTAGGATAATCACTCGTAACTCCATACAGATATTTTACTGAATTAGGAGATGTCCCTTTAATGTTATACAAGCTTCTTATTTCTTCCGGGAGTCCGGGAGAATTTACATGCCATTCAGATTCTCCAAAGGCAATACTACCTACGGTTGCATCTCTTACTTCAATAACAGTTGGAGCTTGATACACAAATGATTTTTTTACATTATACGTAAATGAATCCACTTTGTTGGTTTCAATTATTTGTGCAGTATCAGTAGCATGTATCAATTTATTGGTGCTAAATGACTGAATATCAGTAATTATATCCATATTGTTGTTATATGATGCACTGGTTGAAGTTCGTACACTATTTATATCCCATTGTATTGGTGGTAACTTAACCATATATTCTCCCGTTGTAGCATCTGTTGTAATTTCAACTAAGCTGCTGTTAGCTTTGTATTTAGCGACACTTCCGAATTTAGATGCATCTGTTGCAGATAATGGTTGAATTTTATCTTCAGAACTATAATTTAATGAATAATCTTTATAAACAGTCGGCTGCATTATAATTTGAGCTTTACCAATATTGGCATGACTACTGTGATTTTTCTGTGAGTCGCTGTTTTTAAAACCAATTGGATATGAATTCTCTATTGCTCCTCCTACTACGCGGCCAACTACTGTTACAAGAGTTGTATCAGCAAACTCAATGGTGCTTACCGAATTTTCATTAAATACCTGTTTGCCAACTGCAGGCCATCTTCCGTTATTCTCAAAAGTATGGTTCGCCAATTCAGCACGGATATAATGCTCACCTATAGGGACATCAATTACACATTCACCTACATCAATTGTTTTGAAATCTCCTGTTCGTGAATTGTCATACGTTAATTTGGATGCTGTTGTTATTAATTTATTTTCTATAGAACATGGATTTTCATCTACATACAGCATTACTCCCGGAACCGGATATTTCGTATTGCTGTATCTAACCCTGATTTTTACAGGGAATGAAGATTTATCTGTAAAATCAGAACTGTTGTGAACCAGGCTGGAAGGTGAAATGTACCTGACTAATTGAGTTGGTTCAAATACATGCGTTCCTAGAATTGGCTGAATAGAATAAGTAGATCCCGTTCCGCTAAATGGAATTCCACGTATAAGATAATTTCCATCGTTGTCCGTTACCCCTTTTATAGATAATTGACTTTGAGTAGGCACATAAGTCGCTGTGGCTGCTCCGAAAAAATTAATATGGTGTTCGTTAAAAGTTTGATCGGTTTTTGCACAGTCAAACGCTTTGCTATTAATTCCTTCGTCAAGTGGCCAATAGCCTATTAATCCGGTCTCGTTGCCTCCCAGATAATGGTTGTAGTTCCCTGATATGATAGTATCTGTAAGTGCAGTACTCCATAGACGCACATCGTCAATAAAGCCACTGTAAGCTCCTACTTTAGTTTGGGTATTATCGGTTTTATTTGCAATATAGGTTTTAGTTCGGGCTGTTACAACCAATCCGGTTGAATCATCCAGTACTTCATCCACGAATGTACAAGTACTAATGTGTGCTGCAAGTTTTCCTTTTGCTGTTTTTTTTCCGTTGGTATAAATCTTTAAACTATCATTGCTTCCAAGACTTACCGAAAGGTGAAAATAAGAGTTTTCGCTCACTGTTGAAGGCAGCTTACATTTTAGAGCAGGTTTATTTATATCAAAAGTGCCGATATAAGCTAGGATACTGTCATTGCGTACACCTATTGAGTATTCTTTGCTTTCCTCAAAAACAGGGGAATACAATGTCGGTCTGCTTGAAACCATCCAGGTCTGCAAGGTAAAACCGTTTTTAACACAACCGTGTTGTGCTTTTGTCAGTGCTACTTCGCCCTTCTGTGTGCTACTTCCTTTAAATTGAATACTCTTGTAAAGCAGGTTAGCATCTAAACTGGAGCTATTCACGTATAAAGAAACTCCGCTCACTGCTGTTCCTCCTCCATAGGTTATTCGACCTGTAACCGTTCCCACAGGCATCCTAAACCCAATATCCGTATTCGATACTGTTATTCGGGTGATTCCATCCGAACCGGTTTTATAGCCTTTTATCTGGTATTGATAAACAATGCCTGGTGCTGCAGTTATATCATCCCATGTATTATAGGTAGCTTGAGCTGACAGTTGTTGCACCAGTACCGGAGTTGAATTTATATCAATTCCTGATGAGTCTTTTGAATAGGATCGATAAATTTCAAATCGACTGCATAAATCCAGTCGGTCTATTTCCCATGCTAACTGGATGCGGTCACCAACCGTATTTTTAGTCGCCTTTATACTTTTAAAAGCTACTTTTTTTACTACTGTTTCACTGTCAATTTGCGAGAAAGTACGACCAAAAACATTTACTTCCAGCTTATAGAAATGTTTGCTATTATCAGTTACAGAGTTATCAATATAACCGGCTGATGCAGCAGGGATAGTGTACTGCGTATAAGTTGTGGAGGAAGAGGGTCTGTGATACAGTTTTACTGTATTTTGAGTTACCCATTGAGTTGTATCCCATTTCACTTCCATATAAGGTTGTGTAGTTCCTTTGGTTGGATGTGCAATCAACACAAAGTCCTTAAAACTAGGTATATTGGGGCTGGTTGAAACCGAAAAATTACTTTTTAAATCAGGGATGGAATCTCCACTTGTCAAACTAAAACCTGTAGGTACTGCATAAACAGTATAACTATAATTTGACCAATTGCTAATAGTAGCTGACGTAAAATCCGTAAAGTTTAATGAACTTAGTCCACTTGCAACAACCGTATTTCCTCTTTTTACATAATAACTTACTCCATTTCCGGTTGCATTTCCGGCAGACCAGGATAAAGCAACAGTTTGTTTACGTGGACTATAAGTACTAATAATATTGGCTGGATATTGGTATCCCGGGTTTGTAACTGCGATAGCAGCACTTTCGTATCTTTTGGCATCGGCTCCTGTTACTGCTAGTGACGGATTAAATACTTGTTTTATATAATAGGTATAGGGTTTTTTTACATCAACTCCAACCAGATTAATAGAATAAGATCCTGAAGCAGTCGTAACATTTACCGAGTCAATTTTAGTGGTACAAGCAGCATTCGAATAAACGATAAACTTAGTAAGAATATTTGTGTTAGCTACTCCACTCCAGGTAAAATTAAATCTTTTATCTAATCTTGGAATAAATGACAAGGTCTGTGTAGGTGGAGCATAAGTTGGAGTGTTTTTTGTCATTGTATACACCGAGAAATCCTTTTCATCACCATTCAGGTCAATATCCCATATATACCGTATTCTGAGAGTGATATTTTTAGAAATCAACCGTTGAGGGAAATACCATTTAAAATTTACGGCTATTTGAGTTCCGGTAGGAAAATAAGTATATCCAGGAATGTAACCATTTGTAGCTGAATTTAAAGGTGTAAAAGCATCCAGGGGTATGCCATCGTGTTTATAATCCATATTATGCATAAGAAGGATCGGGGTTTCTGTTCCATTATCCTCAACAATGTAGAGAACAAAATAACGCATGCCATCATCTACATTATCCTGTTCTAATACCATAACGTGAAAGTCGATATAATTCAACCCATTATCCCCTGACCCTAATGTAACATTTAAATGGTCGGTATTACTCGTGTTAAAAGATGTATTGGCATATACCTGTGTAGAACAGAATAGAAGAATAGTCAAAATTAAACGACTAAATTTTAATACGGTGAAATGTTGCTTATTCTTAATAATTCCTGCGCCTCTTTGGTTGCATAGCTTCTGCAAAATCAAAGAAAGATTGTCTTTTGTTTCCATGGGATAATTATTTAATGTTGAATATTTTTTCACAATAAGATATAGTAATAACCATTTACAAAATGTTGAATTTAATTATAATTTTTTTGTCAAAGTTATTAATTGCGTTTTTTTCAAACTGTTCAAAAGGTATATTCTTTGTTCCAAAAGGTAAATATATTCAAATAGATATTAATAAAAATAACATTACGTACAATTTTCGTGGCATTAATTACAAAGAAATATGAATTAATATCCGGTGGCTATAGCAATAAATTCATTTATGAACAATTCAGATTTTCGGTCGAATAATATTCATAATAAAAAATCTATTTTTTAAAATATTGCTATCTTTGCATAAAAACAAATTCAATATGCTTAAAACCCTGATTCTTTTAACTCCGGTTTATGTGTCATTATTCTGGGCAATAACATTAACAGGAAATAAAGAAAATAAAAATGCACCCAAGAGACTTTTGTCTGTACTTTTATATTTGATAGCTATTTGTTTCTTTTTCCATTACCTCTATTTTGCCCCTTACCCGGAACTGTATATTTATATTGATATTTTACTTTATCTTTTAGGAAGTTTGCTTTTCCCTATTTTCTACATCTATTTCCGCCTTCTGACAGTCGATTCTGTATTTTCACTCAAAAAACACGGACTCTATTTGCTGATTCCAAACATTACTGTGGCTGTATATATTATAGGAGTATTTTTTACACCATTCTACGAATACAGAACATGGCTTTTTAATGAACACACTTACCCGGAATCAATGCAGATATACTTTCTGGGTATAATGCGTCTGATTCTGAAGATTCAGTTTTTGCTTATTACTATTGCCTGTTTTATTGGAAGTTATTCGCTCATAAAGAAATACGGAGCAAAAGCCGAAGAGTTTTATTCGGATTTAAACGATGGCAAATACAACAATGCGAAAAAATTATCTTTGACTATTGTATATGCCAGTGTAGCATGTTTTATCGCTGCTGCAGCTGGAAGAGAATTTATTACAATGAAAGATTATTCCATTTATATTATTTGGACTGTTTTATCAGTAACATTCTATATGATTGGTTATCTTGGAATGAAGCAAAAGCCTGTAAACCCTACTTTTGAGAAAGAAAATGATACAGAAGAATTTAATAATTTAGAGCAGGAGTTGCTACCCGAAACTCAACTGAAAATATTAGAACGGTTGATTTTTGAGTTTGAAAAAAATAAAATCTTCTTAGACAGTCAGTTAACTATTAACGAAGTAGTACGGATAGTTGGCACTAACCGCTCGTATATATCAGCTGTTATTAACCAGCATTACAATCAGCATTTTTGTTCATTTGTAAATACCTACAGGTTGAATGAGTTAGAGAAAGCATTAATTAAAGATCCTCAATCCACGAATGAGGCACTTGCTCATCAAAGTGGATTTGGTTCAATTAGTTCCATGAAACGCTCGGTGCAGGCAGTCAGCGGTATATCATTTTCTGAATGGAGAGATCAGAAAATGAAAGGTTTATAAGTGTCAGATTTTGCTTACTATCACTGCTTGCTGTTCCCGCAGTATTTCTACCAACTACCCACTCCTAAGAAACAATCCGCTTCAAGCCCTTAAAGGGGCATAGCCGTCAAGCTAAAAGGTGTATCTTGTTAGTTTATAATTATTGTAACTACTCAGCCCCTCTAAGTTGATGATACAGAATATTTTATGAATTTAACAGAGTAAAAGATTAAAAATAGTTACCAATTTATTTGCTCATCTCATTGATATTCATTATCTTCGATGCGTGAAAGAGCAAGTATTA
>CAIKVR010000239.1 GCA_903830915.1 uncultured Bacteroidales bacterium | reverse complement strand
TGATAGTGTTCAGACCAGTAAAAATGAATTTCTGAGATTTTACAAATTCAACAGTGAACTGGGTTCCCTTAGTCAGGAAATAATAAATATGCCACGTCACCGAAAAGCTGATAAAATTAAATATCTCACCCAACGACAGGATCGTATGTACTACTCAGATTCCATTCAGGGTCAAATGAATATTTTTACTGCTTTCAAATTACTTGATGGATGGTCGAAACCACAATCTATTTCTGATGTTATCAATACTTCAGCAAATGAAAACTATCCGTTTTTACTTCTCGATGGTGTTACGGTATATTTTGCATCCGATGGTGAAAATTCGATTGGTGGTTACGACTTATTTGTAACGCGCTATAATCCAGCTACAAACTCCTATTTACCACCCGAAAACGTTGGTTTTCCTTTTAATTCGTTTGCTAATGATTATATGATGGTAATTGATGAGCAAAATAAAATTGGATGGTTTGCCACTGACCGAAATCAACCGGCTGGAAAGGTAATGATTTATGAATTTGTACCCAACACAACCCGAACCATAGTGAGAACTGATAATAAAGAATTGCTTAGAAGTGTGGCTCAACTTAAATCGTACCGAAAAATTTCAGTTAACAAGGCTGATATAAGTGATTCAGGAAGTGAAATTCTTAATTCTGAATCGCAAAAGCAAATGGAATTTATTGTAAATGATACAATTGTTTATAATTCAGTTGATCAGTTTAAAAATCCAGATGCATTAAAACTATGGTATGAGCTTACAAAGTTAAATTCTGATTATAAAACCAAACAAAAAGAACTTTCTGAATTAAGATTCAGATTTGATCAGGCTGAAAATGAAGACCAGCGAAAAACAATAAGTCCTCAGATCTTAGACTATGAACTCCGAAATATAGAATACAAAAAACTATTATCTAACAAACAGAAAGAATTGAGAAATGTTGAATTGAATTTTCTACAAAAGAAATAATATCAGAATGATTTCGTTTGTTTTGTGTACATAATTCAAGAAAACTCATTTTGAATTAGATATGATTAACTAACCTGTTTGCTGTACTTAACTTTATTTCCGAATAATCGTAATTTTACTTGGATTATAAACTTTAATTTTGTGAACTAAAATATTGAAGATGGATAGATTACGGTTTCAAAGTTTCGGCAGTGGCAGCAGTGGTAATTGTTATTTTATTGGTAATGCCAGCTGCGGTTTGCTAATTGATGCCGGAATTGGAGTTCGGAATATCCGTAAGTACCTGCGAAACATGGGATTGGATTTTCAATTTATTCATGGAGTTTTTGTTACGCACGATCATGCCGACCATATTAAAGCAGTGGGCACAATGGGAGAGAAGCACCATGTTCCAATTTATAGTACCAGGAAAGTTCACGAGGGAATAGATCGGAGTTATGCAGTTACCGAAAAACTTATTACAAGCAAGAAGTTTATCGAGAAAGATGAGACTCTACAGATTGGAGATTTCAAAATTACAGCTTTTCATGTTTCCCACGATGCAACCGACTGTGTAGGCTATACCATTGAATATCAAGAAAAAAGATTTACCTTTGCAACAGACGTAGGATATATAAATCCTGAGGTAGCCCAGCATTTAGAGCAGGCTGATTATATGGTATTGGAAGCAAATTATGATGTGAAAATGCTTGCTGAAGGACAGTACCCATATCATCTTAAAAACAGGATAACAGCCAAAACTGGACATTTGAGCAACATTGAGGCTGCAGCTTTTCTTGCCGAAAAATACTCCGATAAACTTCAGCATGTTTTTCTTTGTCACTTAAGCAGAGAAAATAATTCACCTGAAATTGCTTTCGAAACAGTAAATAATCATTTGGCTGAGAAAAAAATTGAAATTGGAAAAGATTTGGAAGTCGTTACACTAGAACGATTTAGTCCATCTAAAATGTATATATTTTGATTTTTAGAAAAAGCTGTCAACTATTAACTACTAACTATCAACTAAAAAAGCATGTCCGAAAACCTGGTTATTATTCCAACCTACAACGAAAAGGAAAATATTGAAAACATAATCCGTGCAGTTTTCAATCAACCAACACCTTTTCATGTTTTGGTTATTGAAGATGGCTCACCTGATGGTACAGCTGACATTGTAAAAAGTTTACAGTTGGAATTTCCCGAACAATTATTTATCCTTGAGCGAAAGGGTAAACTAGGATTGGGCACAGCGTATATTACCGGTTTTAAATGGGCTTTAAAATATACTTACAGCTACATTTTTGAAATGGATGCTGATTTTTCGCACAATCCGGTTGATTTAAACCGACTTTATGATGCTTGTGCAAAACAGGGAGCAGATGTAGCAATTGGATCTCGTTATGTGTCGGGTGTGAATGTCGTGAATTGGCCAATTGGCAGGGTATTGATGTCGTATTTTGCATCAAAATATGTTCGATTTATTTTAGGAGTGAAAATTGCCGATACAACTGCAGGTTTCAAATGTTATCGTCGTGAAGTGTTGGAAACCATTGAATTAGATAGAATCCGTTTTAAAGGTTATGCTTTTCAGGTAGAGATGAAATACACAGCTTTTATGTGCGGTTTTAATGTAAAAGAAGTGCCGGTTATTTTTGTGAATAGAGAATTGGGAACGTCCAAAATGAGTGGTGGTATTTTTGGAGAAGCTTTTTTTGGTGTGATTCAATTAAAGTGGAGCAGTTGGTTTCGTAAATATCCACAGAAAAAATAAATGAAATTTCCAATTCAATAATTCCTAATTACAGTTTTTCTATAATTTGTAATTGAAAATTGGAAATTAATCAATTGAAAATTGAGATGATGCAATTAATCAAAAACGCCACGATAGTAAATGAAGGGAGAACTTTTCAGGGTTCAGTATTGATTGACGAAGAACGAATAAAAGCTGTTTTTGAGAATAATAATGAAGTATTGGTTGATGGTAATTTTACTGAAATCGATGCAACAGGCTTGTTACTTATTCCCGGTGTTATAGATGATCAGGTACATTTTCGTGAACCGGGATTGACTCATAAAGGCGATATTTTCTCTGAAAGTAGAGCAGCAGTTGCAGGTGGTATTACTTCCTACTTCGAAATGCCAAATACCAAACCACAGACAACAACTATTGACCTTCTTGAGCAAAAATACAACATTGCATCCGAAAAGTCGTTTGCAAACTACTCGTTTTTAATGGGTGTTACTAATGATAATATCGACGAACTGATGCGGGTTAATCCACGTAATGTTGCCGGACTGAAAATGTTTATGGGTTCTTCAACCGGAAATATGCTGGTTGACAATCAGAAAACCTTGAATCGTATTTTTTCTGAGGTTCCGTTACTCATCGTTACTCATTGCGAAGATGAAGCTACCATACAAGCTAATATTCAGCACTATAAATATCTTCTTGGAGAAGATATTCCTATAAAATATCACCCACTTATACGTAATGCCGAAGCTTGCTATCGTTCATCATCCTATGCAGTGGAATTGGCAACCAAATATAACTCACGTCTGCATGTATTTCATTTGTCTTCTGAAAAAGAAATGTCCCTTTTTACGAATGATAAACAATTGAAAGATAAGCGTATAACTGCTGAGGTTTGTGTACACCACTTGTGGTTTAACGATACGGATTATGAACGTTATGGAAACCGGATAAAATGGAATCCGGCTATTAAAGCAGAATCAGACAGACTAGCATTGATTGAAGCAGTAAAAAACAATAAAATAGACGTGATTGCCACCGATCATGCACCACATTTACTGGCTGAAAAAGAAGGTTCCTGTCTGAAAGCAGCTTCAGGAGGCCCACTTGTACAACATTCGCTTGTAGCTATGTTACAATTAGTCAGACAAGGTGTATTTACCCTTGAAAAAGTGATTGAGAAAATGTGTCATGCTCCTTCAGATTTATTCCGGATTGAAAAACGCGGATATATTCGTCCGGGATATTATGCTGATTTAGTGTTGGTTGATTTAAATAAATCGTGGACCGTAGCACCCGAGAACATACTTTATAAATGTGGCTGGTCGCCGTTTGAAGGAACGACATTTGACTCAAAAGTTCAGAAAACCTGGGTAAATGGTCAACTGGTTTACAATGCCGGAACATTTGATGAGAGTGTACGTGGTCAGCGATTGTTATTTGAAATTTAATTTACTTCATTACAATAAAACTAAAATCTGTTTCACAATGAAAAAAAAAGCATTTATTACTATTTCCAGCGGAGTTTTGCTCTTAATTGTGGCGATGACCATTCATATCTGGCACGAGAACAAAACTATTGACGAGCAAAGCAATGCAGCTTATATTCACAATCAGGGTGAAGCTCAGGGTACAACCTATTCTGCTATATATCAGCAACCTGATGGTGTGGATCTTAAGCCAAAAATCGAAAAATTGTTACATGAATTTGATTTGTCATTATCAACTTATGTTCCAAATTCAATTATTTCCAGAATAAATAGGAATGATACTACTGTTAGAACTGACCAATATTTTGAAACTATGTTCAATGCAGCAAAAGAAGCAGCTGACAATACCAATGGAGCTATTGACATTACAGTTGGTCCATTAGTTAAAGCGTGGGGGTTTGCATTCGGAAACAGCGATCACAGCAAACTACCTGTTGTAGCTGATTTTTTACCGTACATTGGTTATAAAAAAGTGAAAATTGAGAATCACAAGTTTATTAAAGCAGATTCACGCATGATAATTGATTGTAATTCAATTGCACAGGGATATTCAGCTGATTTGATTGCTCAATTGCTTGAAAACTTCAATTGTAAGAATTATATGATTGAAATTGGTGGCGAAATTGCCTGTAAAGGATTGAATCCCGATGCTCGTAAATGGCAAATTGGAATTGATAAACCAATAGATGATTCAACCAGTGTAGAAAATCAAGTGCAGACAATACTTTCAATAACTGATTGTGCTGTAACAACTGCCGGCGATTACCGTAAATTCTTTATGAAAGGCAGTAAAAAATATTCACATATAATTAATCCTCATACAGGGTATCCGGTTGATAATAAATTGCTTAGTGTAACCATAATTGCTCCAAAAGCTATAATTGCCGATGCTTATGATACACCATTTATGGTGCTCGGAGTTGACAGCGCATTGAAAGTTTGTAAAAAATTGCCCGGTGTGGAATGTTACTTGATTTATGCCGATAAAGATGGGAAACATAAGGTAATTTATACCGAAGGTTTTAAGAAGTATATAAACAAATAACTCCCAAGAAATGAGTAATAAACCATTGTTTTGTTAAAGTAATTCAATTCATTTTTTTATTACTGATTAAATAACTAATTTTGCACGCTATTTTTTAATATGAAGACAACCAAATTTCTCCTTTTACTTACGTTTTTAGCCTTAGTTTCTTGTGGCGAGTACCAAAGTTTGCTCAAATCGGATGATGCTGAATTAAAATACAACAAGGCTGTTGAATATTTCGAAAAAGGAGATTTTATGAGAGCCTCAACCTTGTTCGATGCAGTGGCAACGTATTACAAGGGTACAGATCGATCGGAAACTGTGTTGAATTATCTGGCAAAATCGTATATTGGTCAAAAGGATTATTATTCAGCAAGCGAGTATTATAAAACCTATGTAAAGACATATCCTAAAGGGAAATACGTTATTGAGTCAAAGTATATGATAGGGTATTGTTATTACCTCGACTCACCAGATGCCCGATTGGATCAGACTCCAACATACAGTGCAATTGCTGCATTACAAGAGTTTGTTGACGTATATCCAGAAAGCGAACGTGTTCCTGAAGCAAACAAATTGCTGGATCAACTAACTAATAAGCTGGCTTACAAATCGTACCTGAATTCAAAATTGTATTACAATTTGGGTAATTACCTGGGAAATAATTATGAGTCAGCAGTAATAACTGCTCAAAATGCTTTGAGGAAATATCCTTCCACAGCATATCGTGAAGAGTTGATGTTGTTGATATTAGACTCGAAATATGAACTGGCTGTTCAGAGTGTAGAAGAGAAAAAAAGTGACAGATATCGGAGTACAATTGATGAATATTATAATTATATTAATGAGTATCCCACCGGAAAATTCCGTAAACAAGCTGACCGGGTTTTCAATGAATCAAAAAAAATTGTGAAAGATTAAAATATAGAAATATGGACTACAAAAAAGTAAATGCTCCTCTCAACACCATTTCGCGTGATATGAATCAAATAAGCGCAAACGTTGGTAATGTGTACGAAACCGTTAAGATTATTTCGAAACGTTCAAATCAAATTAGTGTAGAAATTAAATCAGAATTAGATAAAAAACTACTGGAATTTGCTTCATTCAATGAAAATATCGAAGAAGTTTTTGAAAACAGAGAACAAATAGAAATCTCACGTTATTACGAAAAGCTTCCAAAAGCAACCCTTATTGCAACTCAGGAGTTTTTGGAAGATAAAGTATATTACAAGAATCCAATTAAAGATAAACTGAAATAGACAGTATATCAATCAGTTATAAATAATTCAGATAAAAGAATATTGTGTTCATGGTAACGCTTTATTCTTTTATCTTTTTTTGTTTATGCTCAGTTCAATTCATTTTTGTATTTTTGTAATTCAGAATTAATTCAAAATTTAAACTATGGCATTAAAGGGTAAAAAAATAATTTTAGGAGTTACCGGAAGTATTGCAGCTTATAAATCAGCTCAAATAATTCGTTTGCTGGTTAAGGAAGGTGCTGAAGTTAAAGTACTTATGACCGAACTTGCTAAAGAATTCATAACTCCGCTTACGCTGGCAACACTTGCTAAAAATCCTATATTAGTTGACTTTTTTGACCCAACGGATGGAAACTGGAACAGTCATGTGGATTTGGGATTATGGGCTGATGCTTACCTGATTGCACCTGCAACTGCTAACACCATTGCAAAAATGGCGACCGGAGTTGCTGATAATTTGTTACTTACTACTTATTTATCAGCAAAATGTCCGGTTTTTGTTGCGCCTGCAATGGATTTGGATATGTTTGCACATCCTGCCACCCAGAAAAATATTGAATTGCTAAAATCGATTGGAAATCAGATAATTGAGCCAGGAACCGGAGAATTAGCCAGCGGGTTGGAAGGAAAGGGCAGGATGGAAGAGCCTGAGAAAATTGTGGCTTTTCTGAATGATTTCTTCAATGAAAAACCCTTGAAAGGAAAAAATATACTAATTACTGCCGGTCCCACATACGAAAAGATTGATCCAGTACGTTTTGTAGGCAACTACTCAACCGGAAAGATGGGATTTGCGCTGGCTGAGGTACTTGCATCAAGAGGTGCTGATGTCTGTCTGATTTCAGGACCAGTGCAACTCAAGACTATTCATCCCAATATAGAACGTATTGATGTGGAATCGGCTGACGAAATGTACGAAGCTGCAACTGAACATTTTTATTCGGTTGATGGTGCAATACTTTGTGCTGCAGTGGCTGATTTTACACCATCTGAAGCATCTAATCAAAAAATGAAAAGGGGAAAAGATAATCTTACTTTAGAATTAAAACCCACGAAGGATATTGCGGCTTCGCTGGGTGAAATGAAGATGGAAAGTCAGTTTTTGGTGGGTTTTGCCCTCGAAACGAATGATGAAGAAGCAAATGCTCAGGCAAAACTAGAAAAGAAAAACCTGGATTTTATTGTAATGAATTCGCTTAATGATGAAAATGCAGGTTTTGGCTTTGATACGAATAAAATTAGTATTCTTTTTCGGTCGGGTGACAAAAAAATGTTCGAACTTAAAAGCAAAACAGAAGTGGCACAAGATATTGTTAATGAGATTATGGGATTAATAAATTCATGATAATGAAGAAAATAGGAATAGTATTGTCATTTATCACGTTGATTTTTGCGCTTCAGGCTCAGGAACTTAACTGTACAGTTAGTATAAATTCAGATCAGGTTCAGGGAACGAATAAATCTGTTTTTAATACCTTGCAAAAATCTCTAAGTGAATTGATTAATAACCGAAAATGGAGTGAGCTAACTTATGCTAATTCTGAACGGATTGAATGTACCATGAACATTATTGTAAAAAAAGTTGAAAATGACGTATTCACTGCAGAAATTCAGGTTCAGTCGCGTAGACCAGTTTTTAATTCAACGTATAATTCACCATTATTTAATTATAAGGACAATGATTTTACCTTTAATTATAAGGAATTTGACCAGCTTGAAATTAATGCGAATACCATTAATAACAACCTTACGGCAGTTTTGGCATATTACGTTTACATAATAATTGGTTATGATATGGATTCCTATTCCCGTTTGGGTGGAAGTCCTTTTTTCCAGTCTGCCGAAAGTATTGTAAATGCAGCTCAGGGAGCTGATTTAGGTAAGGGTTGGAAGGCTTTTGAAAGTACAAAAAATAGATATGCATTGATAAATAATTTGTTGGACGAAGCATTTAAAAAATACAGGAATTATTTTTATGAATATCACCGGCTTGGGTTGGATGAAATGTCGACTAATGCAACGAATGCCCGTGGACGAATTGCTGAAGGCTTACCCTTACTTCGTGAAGCTAATCGAGCCAGACCTTCTGCTATTGTTATTTCGTCGTTTTTGGACGCTAAAAATGATGAGCTGATTAATGTTTTTTCAAAGGCCACTACTAAAGAAAAAACAGATGCTGTTCAGGTTCTATGCGATATTAATCCTACGCAGACATCGAGATACGAACAAATGCTGAAATAGATGTAAAAGCCCCCTAAATCCCCATACCTCTATCCCCCTTCGGGTACTTTCTCCAAAAGGAGAAAGAAATAGGAAAATGAGTTTTTGGGGACTTTTGGTTGGTGATAATAAGGAAATTGAACTAACGAAAAGAATTGTGTTTATTTGTTTGAATTGGGTTCAAAAAGTTTGTAGTAAACCAATCAACCTAATCAACCTAATCAACTACAATCTTAGAAATTAAAAATACACATGCTAAAATCCCTCTATATATCTAATTATGCCCTGATTACCGAGTTGAACATCGACTTTGAATCAGGATTTTCTGTAATTACCGGTGAGACCGGTGCCGGAAAATCAATAATTCTGGGTGCCTTATCGCTTATTTTAGGGCAGCGAGCCGATTCAAAAGCTATTAAAACGGATGCTGATAAATGTGTGATTGAAGCAGAATTCGATATTT
The DNA here is from genome assembly GCA_903830915.1 of uncultured Bacteroidales bacterium. Taxonomy (GTDB): domain Bacteria; phylum Bacteroidota; class Bacteroidia; order Bacteroidales; family Paludibacteraceae; genus Paludibacter. The sequence continues at coordinate 3,809 of CAIKVR010000239.1, read as the reverse complement.
CTGCATATACTCATCTGAATCATTTTTTTGAAGAAAATGACTTAGATAATGAAGGAAATTTATGTGTAATTCGTCGTGAACTAACCAATTCCGGTAAATCAAGAGCCTTTATAAACGATACTCCGGTTGGATTGAACGTAATTAAGGATTTAAGCAATCAACTTATTGATATTCATTCGCAGCATGAAAACCTGTTGCTTTCCAATGCCAATTATCAATTGGATGTGGTTGACATAATGGCTCAGAATTCAACAATATTGGCTGAATACAAGCAAAAGCAGCTCCATTGGCAAAATCTCCGGAATGAACTTCGTCAGCTTCAGAAAAATGTTGAAAAACAGGCAGCTGATTTGGATTATATTCAGTTTCAGTATCAGCAACTGAGGGATGCCAAACTTCAGGAAAATGAACAGGAAGAACTTGAAATGGAGCATGAAACACTTGCTCATGCCGAGGAGATTAAAACCGAACTACAAAGGACTGTTCATCTCATTGATGATGAAAATATGTCGCTGCCGTTATTGAAAGACAGCCTGACAGCAATTTCTCATGTAAAAAGTTACATTCCGGATGGTGAAAGCTGGTTCGAAAGGTTACAATCTGTTTTTATTGAGTTAAAGGACATTCATGCAGAGGTACATACATTCAGTGAACGTGTTGAGTTTAATCCTGAACGACTCGCTGAGGTTGAAAGCCGCTTGGCAGAATTATTCAGTTTATTAAAGAAATTCAAGGTAATTACTGTGTCGGAACTTCTTGAAAAACAGGAAGAATTCCGCATTCAACTTGAAAAAATTGAGTCGTTTGACGAAGAAGTTGAAAATCTTCAAAAAGCTATTGATAAGGCTTTTGAAGAACTTAAAATCTCAGCAAATCAGCTTACTACAAGTCGGAAAACAGCCTGCAAACCGATTGAAACTTTCATGGTTGAGCAGTTAACCCAACTGGGTATGCCAAACATTCAGTTTCAGATTCAAATGGCTGAACTTGCTGATTTTACCGAAACCGGAAAGGATGAAATACAGTTTTTATTTTCGGCTAATAAAAATCGACCGTTACAGCCGGTTTCCCAGATTGCATCGGGTGGGGAAGTGTCGCGCTTAATGCTGACAATCAAATCAATGATTGCTCATAAAGCCGATTTGCCAACTATTATTTTCGATGAAATTGATACCGGTGTTTCCGGCGAAATTGCTCACCGAATGGCTGAAATAATGACCAATCTGGGTAACGATATGCAGGTGATAACAATTACACACTTACCTCAAATAGCTGCAAAAGGTAAGCAGCATTACCGCGTGTATAAAAACGATAGTGGACTAATGACTGAAACTCACATTGAACGTCTGAAACAGTCAGAACGAATCACTGAACTGGCTCAAATGCTAAGCGGAAGGAATATCACCGAAGCCGCACTGAAAAATGCCGAAGAATTGCTGGGGAATATTTGAACAATACAATAGTTCAATACAAGTAAGGCTGAGCTGACTTAATCAGATTAGCATTTGCTAACTAAATCATGCAATCCGGTTATTTTCAGTTTTCAAACCCTATCAGTTTACAGTGAATCCACATGGTTTTGAAATACAAACTGTAGCAGTTCATAGTGAATCCGGTTAGTTTTGGGTTTTGGAATTTATGAGAATTGCGGAGGAAATGGTGGGGGATAAATTTCTGATTATATAAGTTAACAGGGACTTTTATTTTGAAATGATTTCTTTTACTATAATATTTAATTGATGCTGTGAATATTTCTACTAAAATTAAGCCAGTTTGTAAAAATATATTTATATTTGCAACTGATTAAAACAACTCCCCCGCTGTAGCGACAGCGGCATTACATATTATCAAAAGCGTTAGCTTTTATTCCCGTACCTGGAACTTAGACACTTTCAAACGTATATCGGAATAAGTTAGTAAACGCCTGCGCCAAACGGCGTGGGCTTTAACTTATTACTTATACGGGCAGTCTAAGGCCTCAGGTGCGTGATACGGTTGAAGTACCACGCTTTTTTTGTGCCCGAAAATGAAGAATCAATTATAAATTTAATTATTAATCTTTAAAACGTACAATCATGAAAAAACAATTTTTATTAATGCTTTTTGTAGTAATGTGTAGTGCTACATATTCCCAAAGCAATTGGACTACAATTACGAGTGAGAACTTTGAAGGGACATTTCCTTCAACAAGTTGGAGTGCTATGTATAATAGTGGATATACAAATGCCTATTGGGGTAAAGTTAATAATGTTTCTCACACTGGATCATATAGTGCATGGTGTGCAGCAGCAGGTACAAATGGAATTTCTCCAACCTTAGGGTATTACCCTGATAATACCAATTCATGGTTGGTTTATGGTCCTTTTGATTTAAGTGATGCATTAGCAGCTCGTTTATCTTTTTATTTGAAATATAGCACAGAGCCTACAAATGATTATTTCTATTATGGTGTATCAATTGACAATGGTAGTTATTACGGAAACTATCTGACAGGAACATCAAATACATGGACAAAATATATATTTAATCTCGCTGATAGCTCGACCTATCTAGGTAATCTTTGTGGTCAAAAAAATATAAGAATTGCATTTAATTTTAAAAGTAATGGAACATATAATCATTATTCTGGAGCTTATATAGATGATATTATTCTTGAAAAATACTCCCCGATGAATTTGAAGTTAATTGATTTAGAAACAATAGGACAAAATTGGAATTGGAAATTAGATGATGGTTCTAACGGAACTTGTTCACTTGAAGCCAATCCTAGTCCTACAGGTATTAATAAATCAATGAAATGTTTATATTATGATGAGCCTTATTCGATGTATTGTACGATGAGTCCTTGTATTGGTGATGAGATTTATACTGATAATATTGGCGATTTAACTCTAACAAGTGATAACTGTAAAATTAAATTGATGGTATTTAAAAGTTTAATAAGTAATATCAGGGTAAGATTATATAATAAAAATTTACAATATTATTTTGAAAAAATAGTATCTAATACTAGTACATATAAATGGGAAGAATTAACGTTTGATTTCACGGATAATATTGGTAGTATATTTGATAGATTTTCGATATTCCCTGATTCCAGAAGTAACTCCACAACTAGTTATTGTTATATTGATAATATATCATTTAATTCATTTTCAACAGGCTTGAATGATATTTCGACCTCACGAAACGTTAGCATAGATCCAAATCCGGTATCAGACAATTTCCATATAATTGGTTTGGAGGGAACAATTAAAGTTGTGATTACTGATTTAAGTGGAAAGGTATTAATACAGAAACAAGTTTCATCAAATGAGAATATTTCCGTAAATAGCTTAACAAAAGGAATGTATCTAATTAGTTTATCAAACAATGGAGTAACTTATCAAAAGAAATTAATCAAGAAATAAAAAATTTTCTTTAAATGGAGTCCAGAAACCACTAAAACGGGGCGTAACCGAAAAGCCTTACGAGTAGGATAAATTTCAAACTTCAAAGAAATGAAAAAAACATTTTTTCTCCTTATTGGAATAATGCTGATAACAACTTCATCTTGTCAAAAAAAGCTTAACAGAGAAGATGCAAAACGTATGATTAGTAGTAACAAAAACTACCCGGTAAAAAAGAATTACGAAATTATTAAGGCTTTCAAGAAAGATGTAAATACCGATGGAGGAGGCGTTACGGTGGTGCTTGGTGAAGATGAATTTAAACAGAAACAAAGTATAATTGAGCAATTTGCATCATTGGGATTATTAAAACTTACCGAGACTCCTCATAGAGAAGAAACAAGTAATTTTCTTCTAGGG
>CAIKVR010000238.1 GCA_903830915.1 uncultured Bacteroidales bacterium | reverse complement strand
TTAAATTGCTAATGCTTTGTTTCATAGTAAGTTCTATGAGCATAGCTCAAAAACCGGCCAAAGTTGAAATTAAGGAACTTAATCTCCAAACATTCAAACAAAAAGTCTGGAATTTTGACAAAAACAAAACATTTAAAACTGTTGATAAAACTCCGGTTATTCTTGATTTCTTTGCAACTTGGTGCAGACCGTGTAAAATGCTTGCTCCTCATCTTCAGACACTTCAAAACAAGTACCAGAACAAGATTATTATTTATGAAATCGATGTGGATAAAGAACCGGAACTTGCTCAGCGATTTAATGTAAGTGCTATGCCTACCTTGATTTTTATTGATAGTTCGACCAGCTATAAAACTGAATTGGGCTATCAGGAATATGAAGCTCTCGAGAAAATGATGAACAAATACTTTTTCTCAAAAAAGTAAATTTTTCAGGATAGTTTTTCAAGAAACAGTTCCATAAGCCTCGAAACAGCGTATTCATCAATATCTGATAACGGAACGCTAATCAACTTATCTAGTTCATTATTGCAATCTGAAATGTTCAGGGTTATAAATTGCGCTATAATAACCCGATGACTTAGTATATGTTTTATCGGGTTCATTTTTTCTGTTAATTCAACTGTTTCAATTCCTGAGAAAATACGTTTGAAGGTATCATTTTCTGTAAGTTCTTTAAAGTCAAGTAATTTGTTCGCTTCAATTAGCGGAAACTCAAAAAGATTTTGCCAGACATCTTTTGCTGTTCGTTTTTGCAGGTATGTATTATCTTCATGCCTGATAAACAAATAGTTGAAATATCGTACAGAGGTTTTTGTTTTGTGTTGTTTGACTGGTAAATCCGGTACCTTATTTGTCGCAAATGCCTGACAAACAGATTGAAACGGACAATTAGTACAGTCGGGTGAAGATGGAACACATTGTAAAGCACCGAATTCCATCATGGCTTGATTGTGGATTGCAGGCTCGGTTTTTGAAATTAAACTTTGTGCCAATTCAGAAAATTCTTTTTTGCCTTTGCCCGTGTCTATTGGTGTTGAAATTCCGAAAAGTCGTGATAAAACTCTGTAAACATTACCATCCACAACCGCGTACGGCTGATTGTAGGCCAATGAAGTGATGGCGGCAGCAGTATAATCACCAATGCCCGCTAATTCAAGAATATCGTTGTGTTTTGCGGGAAATTGACCGTTAAACTTTACTGAAATTTGTTTGGCTGCTTTATGCAGATTTCGCGCCCGGGAATAATAACCCAATCCCTGCCAGTATTTCAGTACTTCATCTTCCTCAGCTTTCGCTAATTCTAACACGTTTGGAAATCGCTCTACAAAACGGTTGTAATACTCCAACCCCTGATTTACCCTGGTTTGCTGAAGAATCACTTCCGAAATCCAAATCAGGTAAGGGTCGGTAGTATTTCGCCATGGTAAATCCCGTTTATTAACGTTATACCAATTGTGTAAAAGGTCATTTATATAGGATTGAGATTCGAAAATATTCATTTTTTATTGAATTTGAATAAAAATACCAAATTTTGGTTTGCCAATAGGGAAAATGTTTGCAACTTTGTGTGCAAAATTAAAACCATAGTTTCACGTATCAAAATTTATAATTTAAAATCGTATATTTTTATGAAAAAGATAGTTTATGTCCTGTTTAGCGTATTGTCGTTAGCTTCATGCAAAGATTCCTCGTTTACCATTAATGGCAGTGTAGAACAAAGAGAACTGAATGGCAAAAAAGTTTTCCTTCGTGAACGCATTAGTCGTGAATGGAAAACAATTGACAGCACCACAATCACTAATTTAAAATTTACATTCAAAGGCGTGATTGATACAGCAAAAATCACTTATCTGGTATATCAATCGCCACAAAATAAACGTGTGCGTCAAGCTTTTGTTCTTGAGAGTGGGAATATTTCTGTTTCAGCTGATACATCGGGGTTTATGACTTTTAAAGGAACGGCACAAAATGAAAAGCTTCAAACCTATCAGAATCTGAAAAATGAATTTAATAAGAAAGTGGATAAATTTGTTGATTCTCGCAAAGATAGTATTAAAACTCCTGAACAAAAAGCTGCTTTTGATAAAGAAACTCAGAAATTTAATACAGAAGAAGTTGGAATTGACAAGAAGTTCACCATCGAAAACATCAATTCATTGGTTGGTAATCATGTGTTTATGAATTCATTTTTCGGATTCAGTCTGACTGAAAAAGAAGAAATTGTAAAACTCATGAATCAGGAAACGAAAAATGTGAAACGAATTCAGGAAATAATAGCTGACATGGAAGTGGAGAAGAAAGTAGCTGTGGGTCAAAGTTTTACTGACATCAACTTATTAACTCCAACCGGTCAAAATCTAGCTCTTTCTGATTTGGTTGGAAAAACTGATTTTGTTCTTGTAGATTTTTGGGCATCGTGGTGTGGACCGTGTATGGAATTTCTGCCCGAACTTCAGGCTTTTTATGCAAAACACAAAGGAACTTCATTTGAAATTTATGGTGTTTCGCTCGATGACAGCAAAGATGCGTGGGTTGCAGCAATTAAGTCTCACAAGATTGAATGGAAATTAGTCTCTGATTTAAAAGGTTGGAAATGCGATGGAGCAAGAGCTTATGCAGTAAATTCAATTCCTTGTACTATTTTAATTGACAAGAAAGGTAAAATTGTCGGAAAAAATCTGAGTATATCAGAAATGGAAAAATGGCTTAGCAAAAAAGATGATAAAAAATAAAAAAAAAACGTCTTTTCAGAGAAAAAAAAATGCGCAAATGTTTTTTAATCAGAATAAAAGCAATATATTTGCAGTCCGTTTGAAAAAAATGAAATAATTAATTTATTAACTAACATATTTAAAAATTACCCAAAATGACTAAGGCAGACATCGTAAACGAAATTGCTAAAAATACAGGTATCGACAAAGTCACTGTATTAACAACCGTTGAAGCTTTTATGGAAACAGTAAAAGACTCACTTGCTAAGAATGATAATGTATATTTAAGAGGCTTTGGTAGCTTTGTTATCAAAGAACGTGCTGAAAAAACAGCTCGTAACATTTCTAAAAATACTACAATCATTATTCCGGCTCACAATATCCCTTCATTCAAGCCTGCAAAGACTTTCGTGAGCGCTGTTAAATAAATTATCCCCTAAAAATATATATAAAGATGCCAAGCGGTAAAAAAAGAAAAAGACATAAAATGTCAACGCATAAGCGTAAAAAAAGACTTAGAAAGAATAGACACAAAAAGAAATAATTCAAGTCTTTAAATCTATAAAGTCAAAATAAAACAAACTTATAGCAAACATATTGTCTTTAAGTTTGTTTTTTTGTTTATAACGATAAACAGTAAAACCCAATCAAAATAAAAAAGTGAATAGCGAATTAGTAGTAGATGTAAAATCATCTGAAATCTCAATTGCGCTGCTCGAAGACAAACGCTTAGTAGAACTTAACCAAGAAGGACGTGAAGAACAGTTCGCCGTGGGAAATATCTATCTTGGCAGGGTAAAAAAAATAATGCCCGGTTTAAATGCAGCTTTTGTGGACGTAGGTTACGAAAAAGACGCTTTTCTACACTATCTTGATTTAGGTTCCAATTTCAACACTCTTACACAATTTTCAACGCAGGTACTGAGCGACCGTAAAAAAGTGCCTGCCATTTCAAAAGTCAAACTGCTTCCGGAAATTGAGAAAACAGGCTCAATAAATGACATTATAAAGCAAGGTCAGGAAATACTTGTTCAAGTTACAAAAGAACCTATTTCAACAAAAGGACCCCGCTTAACTGCCGAAATTTCCATTGCAGGACGATTTTTAGTTCTTATTCCTTTTGCCGATAAAGTGTCGGTTTCGCAAAAGATTAAAACGGAAGAAGAACGCCAACGACTGAAGCAGCTGATTCAAAGTATCAAACCTAAAGGTTTTGGGGTGATTGTGAGGACAGTAGCTGAGGAAAAGAAAGTAGCCGAACTCGATAACGAGTTGAAAATTTTGGTAAAACGCTGGGAAGAAGCTGTTGCCAAAATACAACAATCCAAAGGAGTTTCGCTCATTTTAGAAGAATTAGGTCGCACGGTGGGAATAATTAGAGATTTATTCAACCCGAATTTCAAACACATTCATATTAATGACGAAGCTGTTTTTACAGAAGTTCGTGATTATGTTGAACTTATTGCACCCGATCGGAAAGATATAGTTAAACTGTATCGTGATGAAGCCCCGATTTATGACAGTTTTGGTATTACCAAACAAATGAAATCGGCCTTCGGAAAAACAGTGTCGTTTAAAAACGGAGCTTATCTGATAATCGAACATACAGAAGCACTGCATGTTGTAGACGTTAACAGCGGTAATCGATCGAAAGCCGGAAACGGACAGGAGGCCAATGCGCTGGATGTGAATCTGGCAGCGGCCGATGAAATAGCACGACAGCTTCGGTTACGGGATATGGGTGGAATTATTGTGGTGGATTTTATCGATATGCACGAATCGGATAACCGACAAAAACTGTATGACAGAATGCGTGAAAATATGGCCAACGATAGAGCCAAGCACAATATTCTGCCTTTGAGTAAGTTCGGTTTGTTGCAAATGACCCGACAACGTGTTCGTCCGGTGATTCACCTCGATATTGAAGAAACCTGCCCGACCTGTTATGGTGAAGGCAGAACCAAACCTTCAATTTTGTTTACTGACCAATTGGAAAGTAAAATTGATTTTCTGGTAAATAAATTATCTATTAAAGAGTTTACATTACACATTCACCCTTATGTAGATGCCTTTATCTCTAAAGGTTTTATCTCGATGAAGTGGAAATGGAAACGGAAATTCGGTAATGGTTGTAAAGTAATTGCCTCCCAAAAACTGGGGTTCTTACAATACAAGTTTTACGACAAAAAAGGTATTGAAATTGACCTGCAAGAAGAAGTAGAAAAAATATCGTAACAAATTTAAAAGAATCAGGCTAACCAATCGGTTAGCCTGATTTTTTTGTTTTCTACTATAAATTAAAACCTGCCCTTCCATAAAGCTCGTAACCATTCTCCCAATTTAGCTTCAGTAGGATTATTTTGGACTTTCCAAATCGATTCTTTCAGAATTTCATCCGGTAGAAATTGCTGGTCGATAAAATGATTTGGAAAATCGTGGGAGTATTTGTAGTTTTTACCATAATTCAACTCCTTCATCAATTTTGTAGGCGAATTGCGTAAATGCAATGGCACAGGTAAATTTCCGGTACGCTCAACTAATGCCAAAGCATCGTCAATGGCCAAATATGCAGAGTTACTTTTGGGTGATGATGCCAAATAAATAGTTGTTTCTGACAAAATAATGCGCCCTTCGGGCCAGCCAATTTTCTGTAAAGCATCAAAACAGGCATTGGCCAACAGTAAAGCATTTGGATTTGCCAGTCCAATATCTTCGGCAGCCGAAATAACCAAACGCCGTGCAATAAACTTTGGATCTTCACCACCCGCCACCATGCGTGCCAACCAATAAACCGCAGCATCGGGATCACTTCCACGAATGGATTTGATAAAGGCAGAAATAATATCGTAATGCATTTCCCCATCTTTATCGTAAGCCATAGGGTTTTGTTGAAGCCTTTCGGTTACTATTTCGTTTGTGAAATGTACTGTGCGTTCAGGTTCAGCAGCAACGACTAATTCGAGAATATTAAGCAGTTTGCGGGCATCGCCTCCTGAAAAACGAAGCAATGATTCTGTTTCGTCAAGCAGAATTTCCCTTTTCTTAAGTTCAGTATCAGATATAATTGCCCGGTTAGCCAGTTCCAATAAATCTTCATTCTCCAACGATTTCAAAACATACACCTGACAGCGGGAAAGAAGCGGAGTAATTACTTCAAACGAAGGATTCTCGGTGGTTGCACCTATGAGCGTAACTGTACCATTTTCAACAGCACCCAGCAACGAATCCTGCTGCGATTTGCTGAATCGGTGAATTTCGTCAATAAACAAAATGGGATTACCTCCCTGTGAGAAAAAGCGACTTGATTTGGCCTTTTCAATCACTTCGCGCACATCTTTCACTCCTGAAGTTACAGCACTCAGGGTATAAAATGGTCGGTCGAGTTTGTTGGCAATAATTTTAGCCAATGTGGTTTTACCCACTCCGGGAGGACCCCAAAGAATAAACGATGCCACAAGACCCGATTCAATCATCTGGCGCAGAATGGCTTTTTCGCCTACCAAATGTTTTTGTCCGATATAATCATCGAGGGTTTGTGGGCGAAGTCGTTCTGCTAAGGGTTGCATGGTTTAGTGATTTTTGATGGACAAATGTATGAAAAACTTAAGTAATATCAAATTCATTTTTTCCATAATTCATTTAAACTTACTATTTCTTCAGTACTTCCACCAACTTGTGAATATGCTCAGGGGTAGTTCCACAGCATCCACCAATAATATTTGCTCCAGCCCGGGCAAGTTGAGGAGCAAAAGCTGCCATCATATCAGGCGATTCGGGAAATACGGTACAGGTTCCCTGCAATATGGGTAAACCAGCATTGGCATGAATCAACACCGGAATTTCTTTGTCCACCGAGCGAATTTCCTTCGTTATATGAATCATTCCTTCAATGCCGTTACTGCAATTTGCACCAACTATATGTGCTCCTGCTTCTTTGAGTGCGATAACCATTTCGGATGGCGAAACACCCATCATGGTGCGGTAATCACCCGTTGCCAGATAGTCGAAAGTCATGGTGCAAATTACCTCACAGGGCGTATTTTCGCGAGCTGCCCTAACTGCAATTTCAGCTTCATCCAAAGCTGTCATGGTTTCGATAACCAATGCATCAGCACCGCCTTCGTACAATGCCACAGCCTGTTCTTTGAATGCATCGTAGAGTTCATCTCCAGTTACATCGCCCATCATCAATATCTTTCCGGTTGGACCTATCGAACCAAGCACATATTTATCATCTCCTGCTGCCAAACGTGAAATTTCTGCTGCTTTTCTATTTATTTCAAACACACGGTCGACAAGCCCGAAACCTTCGAGTTTAAAACGATTACCGCCAAAACTATTTGTTTCAATGGTATCTGCACCAGCATCGATATATCCCTGAGCAATCTCAAGTACAGCTTCGGGGTGATCGATATTCCATAATTCGGGACATTCGCCCGGTTGAAGTCCTTTTAGCTGTAGAAATGTACCCCAGGCACCATCTGAAACTAAAGTTTTTCCTTCTGCAATAAGTTGTGTTAGTGTTGGTTTCATAATTGATTTAATTTTCTAAATGACGAAGCAAATATACTTTATGTAATCGGATTTCTATATAGTTGTAAACATAAAAATAAAACCCTGCATAATCATTAACGAAATGCAGGGTGTTTTAAACGGTATAAGAAAAACAATTATTATTTAATAGTATTATCAGCCTTTTTCGCCCTTGCAGCAGCAGCGGCGGCTTTTTTTGCCTCAGTTGCTTCTTTATCGGGTGCTTTTGCTTTTTTCTTTCTGCGCACGTAAGTTCCCGGAAGAATTACATCCAACAAATGTTTGCCCAATAATCCAAGCTTAACTGCAAAACCAAGTGAGATAAGTCCAAGCACTATGGTGTACCAATAATATTCGTTTGGAGTGTAAATAATCAGCTGAATCAATGACGTAGTCAAAATAAGTGCACTAAATAGAATTTTTGAGATTAGCATTGGTGTTCTCAACGTTTTAAACCGGGTAATACCGTCAATAATTCCTGAAACAGTGGATGCAACCAACGTAAATGGCAGTGCCCAAATTGAAAATGTGATTACCGAATGAACTAAAACTTCCTGAAAAGTTGGAAATATAAGGTGGAAAATTATCAACATCGGTGCTAATGCCACAAAAGTTTGTGAAAGGTGAATGGCAATAGGATGAATATCTAATCCCAAAATAAATAAGCGGTTTGCAGAAACCCGTTCGCGGTAGGGTTCAAATACCGTGTGAGGCAACCCACAAGCCGGACATACACCTTCACCCAACTCACTGGCTTTCATTACATATCCGCAGGGACGACATCTTACTAATTCTTCATCAATCATTTTATGTTTTGTTTTTTGTAATTAGGATGCAAAGATAACAACTAAATGAAAACTGACAAAATTAATCAGCTTATCGGATGATTCTGAAAATATCTGCACCACGTTGTCAATCCACATTCGTTACATTTGGGTTTTCGTGCCTGACAAATATACCTGCCATGCAAAATAAGCCAGTGATGAGCTTTTGGGATAAGTTCTGCCGGGATATATTTAACCAGTTGAAGCTCTGTCTGAAGTGGATTTTTAGAATTTGTGACTAAACCCATACGTTCCGAAACACGAAAAACATGCGTATCAACAGCCATCGCAGGCTTATCAAAAACCACCGAAGCAATTACATTGGCTGTTTTACGTCCAACTCCGGGCAGCGTTTGAAGCTTTTCAATATCGTCGGGTACTATTCCGCCAAAATCTGAAAGCAGCTTTTGAGCCATGCCAACCAAATGTTTGGCTTTATTATTAGGGTAAGAAACCGATCGTATATAATCGAAAATGACTTCCTGACTTGTTGCAGCCATAGCTTCGGGTGTCGGAAAATCTTTCAACAAAGGTGGAGTAATCATATTTACACGCTTGTCGGTGCATTGAGCCGAAAGTATAACAGCCACTAGCAATCCAAAAGCATCATCGTAGTGCAATTCGGTTTCGGCTATGGGAACATTTACAGAAAACCATGCAATAATATGTTCGTAACGTTGTTTAGTTGTCATAGATAAATCATTTTGTGCAAAATTAAATCAAAAGATGGAATTCGGGCGTACCTTTTTATTATTTTTGCAACAAAACCACGATTTACTTTTAAAAAATGAATTACATATTACAATTAACAATAAATTGTGAATTATTTATTTTTAATTACTTATTATTAATTAATCAGTAAATGGCACCCAGAAAACCTATAAAAACCATATCAAAACCTGAACCAAAGCCTGAACCACGTCCGGAACCAAAACCCGAACGTAAAAGTCAGAAAACAGTTGACAAAACTGAAAAATCAGATTTTGGTGAAAAACTAAAGTATTTCCTAACAGATGAGCGTACCCGTTTCGTGGTTGGAATTATGATTCTTATCGGAACAGTTTATTTATTTGTTTCGTTCATTTCCTATTTCTTCACAGGTGCAGCCGATTATAGTAAATTTGATACAGGTTCAGTGACAAATGTGTTGGAAAAAACAAACCGTACAGGTATACAGAACTGGTCGTCAATCATTGGTGCATATTTAGCCGAAAAATTTATTAATCAATGGTTTGGCATCTCATCGTTCGCAGTTGTTGTATTTGGAATAATTCTGGGGTTGCGATTTATGAAAGCCCGTATTTTTTCTCTTTCAAAGGCCTTTTTTCATTGCAGTTTCTGGTTAATCTGGCTTTCGGTTTTTTTGGGATATATTCTCTACACCTATACAACTTTAGTTCCTTCGGGAAAGGATTTATTTTTCTTCTCCATTGCCGGTCAGCACGGCGAAGGAGCAAGCGAATGGCTTACTTCGTTTGTAGGGCTTCCCGGAAGTTTTATGATTTTAATAGGCACATTACTCATTTACGCAGTTGTTTCGTGGAAAGCTACTATTCCATTTTTAAAAGGATTATTTGCCAAAAAGCCAAAAGCAGAGATTGTTGCAGAACAACCCGTTGAAGTTGAAATTGCTGAAGATGAACTAACTGTTGCTGTTGGTACTGAAATTATCCCTGATGACTGGATAACCAAAGGCAACGAAGATGCAGATGAATTGATTATCGAAACGCCTCAAATAGATGATGTTCCTTTTGAAATTGAACAACCCACAGAACCTGAAGAAAGTCAGGTTGAGGAGGTAATTGAGTTGGAAATAAAAGAAACTGAAACAGATGATCCTTATTACAATCTGGCAAAACTGGGTAAATACGATTCAACCTTAGATTTGTCGCACTATATCCCTCCAACTCTCGATTTACTGAAAGTGTATGGAACTGACAACGACACTCAAATCGACATGGTGGAGCAAAATGCAAATAAAAACCGAATTATCAGCACCTTGCAAAACTATGGTATTGAAATTGAAACAATCAAAGCTACTGTAGGACCAACCATCACACTTTATGAAATTGTTCCAAAAGCTGGTGTGCGTATTTCTAAAATCCGAAACCTGGAATACGATATTATGCTTAGTCTGGCAGCTACGGGTATTCGAATCATAGCTCCAATTCCCGGAAAAGGAACTATTGGTATTGAAGTTCCCAATATAGACCCACAAGTAGTTTCAATGCATTCTATTATAGCTTCCAAAAAGTTTCAGGAATCGAAATTTGAACTTCCGGTTGCTTTTGGACGTACAATAACCAACGATATTTTCATGATGGATCTTGCCAAAATGCCTCACTTACTGGTGGCAGGTGCTACCGGACAAGGAAAATCGGTTGGGTTGAACGCCATTATAACATCGTTACTATATAAAAAGCATCCATCACAGATGAAGTTGGTTTTGATTGATCCGAAAAAGGTTGAATTCAACATTTACGGTGATATTGAAAAACATTTTCTGGCTAAACTTCCTGATGGCGAGGATGCTATCATTACCGACACCAGCAAAGTGGTGGAAACATTGAATTCGCTTTGTAAAGAGATGGACGACCGATACGATTTGCTCAAAAAAGCGCATGTCCGAAACGTGAAAGAATACAACGAAAAATTCACTATCCGACATTTGAATCCCGAAAAAGGGCATAGATTTATGCCTTATATAGTGGTTATTGTGGATGAGTTTGGCGACCTGATAATGACTGCCGGTAAAGAAGTGGAAATGCCGATTGCACGTATTGCTCAGCTGGCGCGTGCAGTTGGAATTCACATGATTATTGCCACTCAACGACCTTCGGTAAATATTATTACCGGTGTAATTAAAGCCAACTTCCCTGCCCGTGTTGCGTTCCGTGTTTCGTCAATGATTGATTCACGTACTATTCTCGATTCGCCCGGAGCTAATCAGTTGGTTGGACGTGGCGATATGCTTTTCTCGCAGGGTAACGATTTGGTTCGTGTACAATGTGCCTTTGTCGATACGCCTGAAGTTGAGAATATTGTTCACCATATTAATCATCAACAAGCCTATCCAACAGCATTTTACCTACCGGAATTTGTTCGAGCCGATAGCGACGGAATTGATGCCGGTTCGGTGGATATGAGTAAACGCGATCCGATGTTTGAAGAAGCTGCAAGGTTGATTGTGGCTAATCAGCAAGGCTCAACCTCGCTCATTCAACGTAAATTTTCTATTGGTTATAATCGTGCCGGGCGTATTGTTGACCAACTCGAAGTAGCAGGAATTATCGGTCCTTTCGAAGGCAGTAAAGCACGTCAAGTGCTCGTAATGGACGATTATCATCTGGAACAGATTCTGAAAAATCTTTAATTTTCAATTTAGAATAACTAAAATCATGTTTAGAAAAATATTGTTTTTTATCTCAATACTTACAATTCAGTTTGCAACAGCTCAAAATAATACGCAAGCCGAACAGGTTCTTTCAAATTTATTAACAACAGCTAAAACAACAGCAATTAAAACCGGTTTTAAACTCATTGCAACTGACAAAAACAGCACACAGACCACAAGCGGCACTTTCACACTTAAAGCCAACAAATTTATATTGGAAATGGATGCGATGAAAGTGTGGTTCGATGGCAAAACACAATGGTCATACATTCAGCAAAACAACGAGGTTTCTATCACCGAACCTTCCGAAAAAGAATTGGCTGACACCAATCCTATGGCTATATTATCGGGTTTTAAATCAAAATGTTTGATTCGTTTTTCCGGCAAAATAAAATCGGATCAGAATCATTGCATTGAGATGATTCCCAATGTAAAAAACAATGATATCGTGAAAATAGAAGTACAAGTGAACAAAACTAATGGGAATCTGTTTTCAATTAAGATTACAACCAAAAATGGAGGTAATTCCATTCTTTTGACTACTAATTTTCAAAAAGGAATTAGCATCGCCGACAATAATTTTGCATTTAATACAACCAAATATAAAGGAGTAGCAATTAATGATTTACGTTAGTAACTCCCTCTGAACAATAAAATATTTTAGAAAAAATGAACGAAAAAGTACGTTGCCTGATAATTGGCTCCGGTCCTGCAGGATACACAGCAGCTATTTACGCTTCCCGTGCAAATTTGTCTCCCGTTTTGTATGAAGGTATGCAACCCGGTGGACAACTAACAACCACAAACGATGTGGAAAACTTTCCGGGTTATCCTGAAGGAATTACCGGCACTGAGCTGATGGAAGATCTGAAAAAACAGGCTGAACGTTTTGGTGCTGACATTCGTTTTGGTATGGCTACAGCTACCGATTTGACTTCAGCCCCATACAAAATTACGATTGATGGTGAGAAAGTGATTGAAGCAGAAACCATCATTATTTCTACCGGAGCTACTGCAAAATACCTTGGACTGCCCGACGAACAAAAATATGCAGGATCAGGAGTTTCTGCTTGTGCTACTTGTGATGGTTTCTTTTACCGTAAACTAACTGTTGCTGTAGTTGGTGGTGGCGACACAGCCTGTGAAGAAGCAATTTATCTTTCAGGGCTAGCTTCGAAAGTTTATCTGATTGTACGCAAAGACTTTTTGCGTGCCTCAAAAATAATGCAGGAACGTGTTCTGACCAATCCTAAAATTGAAGTACTTTTTGAACATGAAACACTTGGGTTAACCGGCGAAGGCGTTGTTCAGGGAGCTGATTTAGTAAAGCGTCGTGGACAGGCCGATGAAACAAAGATTCACATTGACATTGATGGTTTCTTTCTGGCCATTGGACATAAACCTAATTCAGATATTTTCAAACCATGGATTGAAACTGACGAAGTAGGTTATATAAAAACCATTCCCGGAACACCACGTACAAATATTGCTGGTATCTTTGCAGCTGGCGACGTTGCTGACCCACACTATCGTCAGGCAATAACTGCTGCCGGAAGTGGTTGTCAGGCAGCCATTGAAGCTGAACGGTTTTTATCCGAAAAGGCATAGTTAACCCATATTGAAATTTCCTCCAAAATAGGTTTTGTACTAATTCCTAATCAGCAATCCGTTTATGATCTTATAACCATAAACATTGGAAAATCCATTGCGAAAATCCAGGGAGAGTTGTTTCAATCTTGAAACAACTCTCTTATTGTTGTAGAAGAGTTATTTCAACCCTGAAATAAGATTCTTATCGCAGCGAGAGAATTATTTTACTCTTAAAATAACGTATATTCTAAAAAAATGGAAATCAACCCTTTGTATTTCGGATTATCCACTCAAATTAAACTTGAAAATCTTGGCAACAATAGGCTCGGCATACTTAAAGTGATAAAAAGTCGTATAATTCAAAAAGATGCTGCAAAAATTGTAGCTATTGCCAATCAACTAAAAAGCGTAACCCCCAATGTGGAAGTTACGCTTATCTGTACCCGCAATATTTGTTCAAAATCGATTGCTTTGCTGGAAAAAGAAGGTGTTGGAATTCGGTTTGTGGAGTAGAGACGGAAATCATTGCGTCTCTATGATAAATTTTATCAATTCCTAAACACCAAACGTTCTCCATCATAATCCACCACAATAGTTTGGTCGCTGTGAACGGTTCCGCCAATCAGTTGTTTGGACAAATTGTTAAGCACAAACTTCTGTATGGCTCGTTTCACGGGGCGCGCTCCAAATTGAGGATCGAAACCTTCTGCAGCAATAAACTGAACGGCTGCTTCGGTAAGTTCAAGTTTTACACCATTTCCGGCCAGTGTTTTTTGAATAATCGAAATTTGCAAACGAACAATTTCTTCAATCTGTGTTTCGTTAAGCGGCGCAAACATCACCAACTCATCTATACGGTTCAGAAACTCAGGACGAATGGTTTGCTTCAACAGTTCAAACACCTGTAGCTTGGTTTTCTCAATAATTTCCTCCTGATTTTTATCGGTCATGCCTTCAAAACTTTCCTGTATCAGCGACGAACCAATGTTGGAAGTCATAATGATAATGGTGTTTTTGAAGTTCACCAACCGACCTTTGTTATCGGTCAACCGGCCATCGTCAAGTACCTGAAGCAGCACATTGAAAACATCGGGGTGCGCCTTTTCAATCTCGTCGAAAAGCACCACCGAATACGGTTTACGGCGAATGGCTTCGGTCAGCTGACCACCTTCATCGTATCCCACATATCCCGGAGGCGAACCAATCAGACGGGTAACGGAAAATTTTTCCTGATACTCACTCATATCAATACGCGTCATCATATTTTCGTCGTCGAACAGGTATTCGGCCAGCGCTTTTGCCAGTTCGGTTTTACCCACACCGGTAGTTCCAAGGAAAATAAACGAACCAATCGGTCGTTTGGGGTCTTGCAGCCCTGCCCTACTCCGCCTTACTGCATCCGAAACTGCAGCTATCGCTTCTTCCTGACCCACCACACGTTTGTGCAATTCATCTTCCAGATGCAACAGTTTTTCCTTTTCGCTTTGCAGCATTTTGTTTACCGGAATGCCCGTCCAGCGGCTTACCACATCGGCAATATCTTCGCTGTCCACCTCTTCTTTTATCAATGCATGAACACCTTGCATGTCAGTCAGTTTGGTTTGAAGTTGAGCAATTTGTTCTTCGGCAGCTTTTACTTTTCCGTAACGGATTTCGGCCACCAGACCGTAATCGCCATCGCGCTCGGCACGTTCGGCCTGATATTTCAGGTCTTCAATCTCCACTTTGGTTTGCTGAATGTTGTCAATCAGTTGCTTTTCGCTCGACCATTTGGCACGCATTTCCCGGCCTTCTTCTTTCAGGTTAGCAATATCTTCGTTCAGCTGCGCCAGTTTACGTGTATCATTTTCACGTTTAATGGCTTCGCGCTCTATTTCCAGTTGCTTGATGTTACGGTCGATAATATCCAGCTCTTCGGGCACCGAATCCACTTCCAAACGCAGTTTTGCTGCAGCTTCATCCATTAAGTCAATGGCTTTATCGGGCAAGAAACGGTTGGTAATATATCGGCTCGACAGTTCCACCGCAGCAATAATAGCGTCATCTTTAATACGCACTTTGTGGTGATTTTCGTAGCGTTCCTTCAGTCCACGCAGAATAGAAATGGTACTTGGTATATCCGGTTCGTCGATATTTACAATCTGGAAACGACGTTCCAATGCTTTATCTTTCTCAAAATACTTTTGATATTCGTCCAACGTGGTTGCTCCAATAGCCCGCAATTCGCCACGTGCCAGGGCAGGCTTCAGAATGTTGGCAGCATCCATGGCACCGTCGCTTTTGCCCGCACCTACCAGCGTATGAATTTCGTCAATAAACAAAATCACCTCGCCATCAGCTTTGATCACTTCGTTTACCACGGCTTTTAGTCGTTCCTCAAATTCGCCTTTGTACTTGGCTCCTGCTATCAGCGCACCCATATCGAGCGAGAAAATCTGTTTCGATTTCAGGTTTTCGGGTACATCACCGCGAACAATACGATGCGCCAACCCTTCGGCAATGGCCGTTTTACCCACACCCGGCTCGCCAATCAAGATTGGATTATTTTTGGTACGACGGCTCAAAATCTGTAGCACCCGACGGATTTCCTCGTCACGCCCGATTACAGGGTCGAGTTTTCCGGCTTGAGCCTGTTCGTTCAGATTAATGGCGTATTTATTCAGCGCATTATAGCTTTCTTCAGCCGAAGCAGAATCGGCCTTTGCACCTTTACGAAGCTCTACAATGGCTTTTTGTAATTCATTTTCAGAAATACCCGCATCTTTCAGCACTTTAGTCAGACTATTTTTTTCGGCCGTAAAAGCCAACAGCAAATACTCCATGGACACAAACTGGTCGCCGGATTTGGATGAAAGCGAAGTCGCTTTTTGCAACACAGCATTCGATTCCCTGCTCAGGTAAGGCACTCCCCCACCCGACACGCGCGGAAATCCGGCAATCATGCTATCGACAACCGCTTGCAATGCTGACACATTTACGCCTAATTTTCCAAACAGAAACTGAGTAAGATCTTCGCCCTTAGTG
>CAIKVR010000237.1 GCA_903830915.1 uncultured Bacteroidales bacterium | reverse complement strand
GTGGTACCACCAGGAATCGAACCGGGGACACAAGGATTTTCAGTCCTTTGCTCTACCAACTGAGCTATGGTACCATTTTTGCTTAGCGGGTGCAAATATACGGTCTTTTTTTGAATTCACAAAGCAACAAACCGAAAAATACAAAAAAAGTCATAAGAGTTGAACTGAATTGGCTTTTCAATGGTTGATTTTGTACTGTTACTTACATATTTACTACCTTTGTCGGCTCAATCATCAACATGAAAAAAAATAAACTTACAGGTCATATAGCCATGTTTATGGCAAATATCATTTTCGGATTAAATGCACCCATATCACGAACATTGATGCCTCAAATTTTAAGTCCGTACACACTGACTTTTTTCAGGCTGGGCGGTGGATTACTGTTATTCTGGACAGTATCATTGTTTGTAAAAAAAGAACATGTTCCGGCAAAAGATCTATTATTGTTGTTTTTCGCCTCGCTTTTTGCCCTGACATTAAATCAGTTACCATTCTTTATTGGACTTTCAATAACTTCACCAATTGATGCGTCGATTGTGGTTACCATGCTACCCATCGTCACTATGATACTTGCTGCTATTATTCTGAAAGAACCTATCACAATAATGAAAGCTGTCGGCGTTTTAGTTGGAGCATCCGGTGCATTATTGTTGGTATTCCACAGTCCAATAATTCATAACGGACACAGTAATTTTTGGGGAAATTTGATTGTGTTTAGTGCAGTAGGATCATTTGCCCTGTACCTGACACTTTTCAAGGAACTTATTACACGATATTCATCGATAACAGTTATGAAGTGGATGTTTCTGTTTGGTACACTTTCGTGTTTGCCATTTTGCTATAAATCTATTGCTCAAACCGATTTCACGATGTTGAGTAGCGGCACGTACTGGCGCATCGCTTATGTAGTAAGCTTTGCCACATTCATAGGTTACTTACTTATTCCTATTGGACAAAAAGTACTTCGACCCACCACACTGAGTATGTATAATTATGTACAACCTGTAGTTGCTTCGATGGTTGCTGTGGCTATTGGTATCGATTTTTTTGGTATTGAAAAAGCCTTATCAGGTGTGTTGGTTTTTGCTGGTGTGTATATCGTAACTCAAAGCAAATCAAAAGCACAATTGGATGCTGAAAAAATACGTAAGAAGAGCAACAAATCTTACTAAAAAACCACAAAGAAACTCTTTTTTTGCTCTCTACATTATCAATTTTTCATCTTCATGAAAATCTTTTGAACCTCATTGTATTTTGTCATAATTTTTTCAGTATCTTTGCCTCAATGTAAAAATAAATCCTCCCTGAAATCTATTTTATTTTCTTAAATTCTGAGCATTATGGAACATGAATTAAAGTATGACGAAAAAAACAGTATTGTAGTACTTGCATTCAAAAATCACTTCCTTCACAAAGATGTAGATCCATTATTTTTGCGGGTAAAGGAAATGCTCGAAGGTAAGCAAATTCGTCAAATGCTTGTGGTGATGAGTGAAAGCCATAATGTTGAAAACAGGGAAACACGAGAAGCAACAAGTGATCAATTATCCAAACTCAATATAACAGAAGTAGCATTTGTTGGCGGTAATGCCACTAACAGGATGATAGCCCGGGTTTTATTGAAAACAGGCATCATAAAATTAAATGGAGATTTTTTCAAAGACTACGAAGAAGCAATTAACTGGTTAAAAAGTAAACGGTAATTTTTTCTTAAACCATGCATTATTGTAAATCACTACCCAACCCTATTTGTCAATTTTAAAATTAAATATTATGGATCATGAATTAAAGTACGACGAACAAAATGAAGTGGTTGTTCTTAGTTCTAATGCGAACTTAAGATTAACTGATATTCAACCCTTGTCTGACAATCTTAGAATTATACTGGAAGATAAGAAATACAGGCAATTAGTGTCAATGATTAGCGACGTTTATGTTGTGGAAAACCGCGAAACAAGAGAAGCACTTGCAGATACATTGAGCAAGTTAAATTTATCTGAAGTAGCTTTTGTGGGTGGAAATGCTTACAACAGGATAATGGCAAAAGTGCTAATTAAAACCGGCATTGTAAAATTAAACGGTGATTTCTTCAAAAGTATTGACGAAGCAATAGAATGGTTAAAAAGTAAAAGGAAATAAATTATGGAAGCAAACACAGAAATTAAAAACGCCAAAGCACGTATTGAACACATTGAAGATGTTCTGTCGTCGGTTGCGGCAGGTGAACTTGAATTAAGAATTGAATCGGACATTGAAGACGATCTTACCGGTGTAGAACAGGCAATTAATTTGCTGATTGATGACCTCACTCACGAATTGAAGAAGAGCCTGAAAATGAAACAAGAAATGGAAGAAAAGCTTCATAAAATTCAAGACCAACAAAAAACCATCCTTCAACAGCAGGAAGATTTGATGGAATTGTCGAGCCCGGTTTCGAAAGTTTGGGATAATATCCTGATTCTTCCGGTTATTGGAACGTTAGACAGCCAACGTACTCAAATAATGATGGAAAACCTGTTGCAGAAAATTGTTACAACCGGATGTACAACTGCGATTCTCGACATTACAGGTGTTCCTACAGTGGATACTCAGGTAGCTAATCACTTACTGAAAACCGTTACTGCTGCCCGTTTACTAGGTGCAGAATGTATTGTAAGCGGTATAAGCCCTGCCATTGCACAAACTATTGTACATTTAGGAATAAATCTGTCGCAGATACTTACAAAAGCTACACTTCAGGATGCTATGATTTATTCGATGAAGAAAAATGAACAACTTGTGGATGGAAAAGTGAAGACCAACTACGTTGACCTGGACGATAATTAAATATAATAGCTATGGACTTCAACGAAAAAAGAATACCAATTATTAAGATTCGTGACTACCTGATTGTTTCCATTCAGGTGGATATGCACGACAGATTGGCTTTACAGTTGCAAACGCAAATTCTGGAAGAAATTTACCGTACCGGCTCTAAAGGTGTGCTAATCGACATTTCGACACTCGAGATGGTTGATTCATTTATTGGTCGGGTACTGTCAGGAATGGCATCGATGGCAGCTATCATGGATGCAGCAGTTGTTATTGTAGGTATGCAACCTGCGGTAGCCATCACGCTTGTGGAACTTGGGCTCGAAATGCCGGGAGTAGATACTGCACTAAACATGGAGCTGGGCATGGAAATGCTTGAAAAAAGATTAAACAAGGCATAATCTAAAAATCAATGCTGGAAATTGTATCAGATAAAAGTTGGGAATTGCTCGAAAAATGCCCTATTCTGAATGAATATGACATAGTGAAAGCACGTCAAATTGTACGTGAATTTGCTAAAAAGGAAGGCATGGGTATTGTTGATCAAACCCGTATTACCACTGCTGTTTCTGAGCTTTTCAGGAATATGTTTTCGTATGCATCGGGAGGCGAAGTACTCATTGAAAAAGGTATAATTGAAGAAAAGCCCACATTGATAATTACCTGTATTGATAAAGGCCCGGGGATAGATAATATTGAGTTAGCAATGACAGATGGATATACTTCGGGCGGAGGAATGGGTTACGGATTACCCGGAGCAAAAAGACTGGTTGACAGATTTGAAATATCTTCAGAGCTGAACAAAGGAACTACTGTGAGGGTGATGAAATGGAAATGAACCGTGAACAAATTTTAGTTCTGGAAATTGATAGTGAAGCCGATGTTGGGGTATGCAGACGAAAATCTGTCAGTCTGGCCGGACAACTTGGGTTTGATGATGTAAAAACCGGTGAAGTTGCCATTCTGGTTTCGGAGCTTGTTACCAATGTGCTGAAACATGGTGGAGGCAAAGGTAGGATAATGGTTTGTCAATTGCAGGATAGTGAGAACCGGAAAGCTATCGAAATATGGTGCTTCGATAGAGGGAATGGCATTCCCGATATGGAAAAGGCAATGCATGATGGATTCACCAATAAACAGACATTGGGTATAGGATTGGGAACAATTCGTCGGTTTTCCGATATCTTTGACGTAAATCCAAAGCTGAGTGAATCATTCAATGATATAGATATCAAATCACTAAACAGCTATAAACATTGTATTCGAATAGTAAAATGGATTCCTGAAAACCGTTGGAAAGGAACCAACAGAAATCTGATAACAGGTGCAGTTTCACGTTGCAAACCCGGCGAAACACTGAATGGTGATTCATACGTGATTTGTAACCTAAGTCCGTTGAAAACAATTGCAGCTATAATTGATGGTCTTGGTCATGGCAAAGATGCGCATCTGGCTTCCAATATTATCAAAGAACAAATACTGCTGAAAAGCGAACTACCACTTGTTGATTTGATAAATTATATTCATCAGGCGGCACGTGGTACTCGTGGAGCAGTTATTGGGTTAGTTTATATCAATATAGAAACTTCAAAACTCAGTTTTGTGGGTATTGGTAACATCGAAGGATTTGTATTTTCTCCATCAGGGAAAAAGAGTCTGATTTCATTTGGCGGAATTTTGGGACACAATATCCGGACTCCTCAGATTTTTGAATTTCCATTTAATGCCGGCGATTCAGTTTGCCTTTTTAGTGACGGAATAAATACCCGATGGAATACGGATGAACTAAACTGGAAAGATCATCCCCAAAAAATAGCCGATTATTTGATCAATAATTATTCACGACTCAACGATGATGCCACCGTTCTTATTATCAGCCACGCTTCATAAAGTAGGTACAATACCGGTTCAGTTCGAGTCGGATGTGGTACGAGCCAGAAATTTGGGCTCCTTGCTTGCTCAGGAGATAAAGTTCGATAAAACATCCAGCATTCGCATTGGCACTGCAGTTTCTGAATTGAGTAGAAACATGATAGAGCATGCTAATGGCGGGCAAATCGATTTTTATGTAGCCAAAAGAAGGGATAGCAGCGATGGCGTGGTCATTGTTTTCAAAGACCGTGGTCAGGGAATTCAGCAATTGGATGAAATCAGAAACGGCTCTTTTGTCTCAAAGAAAGGTATGGGAGTCGGGTTGAGTGGTTCACAACGATTGATGGATGATTTTGATATTCAGACACAAGCCGGTAAAGGAACAGAAATTACCATTGCCAAATGGTTAGCCCCATTCACAATCTCCATCACCGAAAAAACATTAGAAGCAATTCAGACTGCATTTAGCAAAACCATCGAACGTGGTGATAACAGTCTGGTTGAAACTATTAATAATCAGAATAATGAATTGCTTTTCCTGCTTAAAAACCTGCAGGAACGTAACGAAGAGATTGAGATAATTAATAAAGAACTGGAAGAAACAAACAAAGGGGTGCTTGCGCTAAACCGTGAACTGGAAGACAAAGCACTGGCAATTGAAAAAGCCAAACAGCAAGCTGAACAGGCAAACAGAGCAAAAAGCGATTTTCTGGCACACATGAGTCATGAAATCCGTACTCCAATGAATTCAATTCTAGGTTTTACCGAATTGTTGCTCAAAACAGATTTGACTAAATCGCAAAAACAGTACACCGAGAATGTTAATAGTGCGGGAAAAGCACTTCTCGAAATAATAAACGATATTCTTGATTTTTCTAAGATTGAAGCCGGTAAGCTTGATTTGGATATTATTGAAACCGATATAGTTGAAGTACTTAATCAGACAATTGATATAATTAAATACTCGGCTACCAACAAAGGACTTGAATTATTATTGTCTATTCAACCAGACATACCCCGAAAGGCTATGCTGGATCCTCTTCGATTGAAGCAAATCCTGATAAACCTGTTGAGTAATGCCATCAAGTTTACAGATAAGGGTGAGGTGGAGATAAAAGTTACATTCAACATTCAGGACGATAATAAAATTACATATCATTTCTCGGTTCGCGATACAGGAATTGGAATTACTGAAGAGCAAAGAGAAAGGCTGTTCAAGGCATTTTCTCAGGCCGATGGTTCTACAACCCGCAAATTCGGTGGTACAGGTCTGGGATTAGTTATTTCTAATTTATTGGTTGAGAAAATGAATAGTTCACTGTTATTCGACAGCGAATGGGGTAAAGGCAGCAATTTTCATTTTAGCATCGAAACCGAATTCAATCAACAAATAATAGCTAATAGTTTGGAAATCAAACATAAAAAAGTATTAGTTCTTGACAATAATTCCAATAATCTGAAAAATATTGCAGAACATTTTGATAGATGGGGTGTTGAATATTCGTTGTGCGAAAGTTCCCTGAATGCTCTTTTTGAACTTCAGGCAGATAAATTCGAGTTGTTTATCTGTAATTTTGCAATGCCGGATTTAGGGGGATTGGAAATTATTTCACATATCCGGAATAAACTTCAGATTACCAATGAAAGTATGAAAATTGCAATTATGCATCAGGCTTCCGATGAAGATCAAATTAACGATATTCTGAGAAAAGGGGATATTACCTACAAACTTATGAAACCTGTGAAAGCAGATGATTTACTGGCACTTGTAAGTGATTCAATCAGGTCTGAAAAAGCTGAAAATAAAATTTCAGTTACAGATAGAAATTGCAATGAAGACATAGAATCAGGCACGATAACCGATAAAAAAGTAATTCTGATTGCCGAAGATGTTGAAATGAATATGCTGTTAATCAAAGTTTTGGTAACAAATATTCTACCTAATGTTGAAATAATTGAGGCTAGAAACGGAAGGGAAGCCTTAGAAATTGTGAAGCAAAAACACCTGGATTTAGTGCTGATGGATGTTCAGATGCCCGAAATGGATGGCATGGAGGCAACCCGAAACATCAGACTACTTGACCTTGAAAGAGCGAAAAGCCTACCAATAATTGCCCTTACAGCTGGTGCATTGCAAGAAGAAAAAGACAAAGCAATGAATGCCGGTATGAATGATTTTCTGACAAAACCAATCGATTTGGATCATCTGAAAAATATGCTTGATAAACATCTTTGTGGATGTTCGGGAAATTGAAATTTGCATGCTTTAATCCTGTCTTTGTTTGGAGTTTGTGAAAAATATCGGCATTTTCCACCTACACCTACCGAATCCCTTAATTATATAATTTCAAGAACATTCGCAACAACATGAATGTTAGTTGCTATAGCATTACTTTTTCAGAACAATTTATAATTATGCTGAAAATCAAGTAACTTACGGGCAATGAATAAAGCTAACTATTTGAATATCTTATATTTGGCAATCATGGATAAAGAAGCTTTATTTGAGTTATCCCCAAAAAAGAGTATCTTTGCAGCTAAATTTCAAAAACACATCAAAAAAAGTTTCAGAATATGAGTTTATTGAGTGAAACAGGCAGATTTTTTTTATTAATGAAAAGGGTATTTGTATGGCCTGACCGTTGGAAAATGTTTTTTCGGCAATTTCCTAAGGAACTTGAAAAACTGGGACTTCAGTCATTACCGATTGTAGCTATAATATCAGTTTTCATTGGATTTATAATGACCATGCAAACCAAGCTTAATACATCAAATCCGTTACTCCCGATTTATACTACCGGTTTGGTTACCCGTGATACCTTGTTGCTTGAATTCTCTTCTACCATTTTATGTCTTATTTTGGCCGGAAAAGTAGGTTCCAATATTGCTTCTGAAATTGGTACAATGCGAATTACAGAACAGATTGATGCACTTGAAATTATGGGTGTAAACTCAGCGAATTATTTGGTTCTTCCAAAAATTATTGCATTTGTGGTAATGATGCCTTTTTTGGTAATTTTCAGCATGGCATTGGGTGTTGGCGGCGGATATTTTGTAGGAGTTTTTACTAATATACTAACTACCGGCGATTATTTGGTCGGAATTCAATATGCTTTTATACCGTTTTACGTTTATTATTCCATTTTTAAATCCATGATTTTTGCATTTATAATATCATCAGTAGCTGCCTATTATGGTTATTATGCTTACGGAGGTGCATTGGATGTGGGTAAAGCCAGTACCAATGCGGTTGTGAATGGAAGTATTCTGATTCTGTTTTTCAATATTCTCATTACTAAGATTATGCTAAACTAATTGACAGTAAGCGGTAAGCAACTCAACAACTTTCAAACTTTACAGACTTTACGAACTAAAAATGATAGAAGTAAAAAACGTAGATAAATCGTTCGATGGCAATCATGTATTGAAAAATGTTTCAGCCGTTTTCGAGACCGGAAAAACCAACATGA
Source organism: uncultured Bacteroidales bacterium (assembly GCA_903830915.1). Lineage (GTDB taxonomy): Bacteria > Bacteroidota > Bacteroidia > Bacteroidales > Paludibacteraceae > Paludibacter. Next base: position 35,545 of record CAIKVR010000237.1, on the reverse strand, counting down.
TTATTGGTCAGAGCGGCTCGGGAAAAACGGTGTTGATGAAGAGTATTATTGGATTGCACCGTATTGATAACGGTAAGATTGAATATGATGGACGTAATCTGCCTGACATGCGTATGAGTGAAATCCGTATTCTACGCCGCGAAGTTGGAATGCTTTTTCAGGGTTCAGCACTTTTCGATTCGCTGAGTGTACTTGAAAACGTGATGTATCCGCTCGAAATGTTTTCACCAACTTCAGCCGAAGAGATGACAGAGCGTGCTATTTTTTGCCTGAAACGGGTAAATCTGGAAGAAAAGGCATTTCATCTTGCACCTTCCGAAATCAGTGGTGGAATGCAAAAACGAGTGGCAATTGCCCGTGCTATTGCTCTACAACCTAAATACCTGTTTTGTGACGAGCCAAATTCAGGTCTCGACCCAAGAACTTCACTTGTTATTGATAAACTGATTCATGAAATTACGCATGAATTTGAAATTACAACAATTATCAATTCGCACGACATGAACTCGGTTATGGAAATTGGGGAAAATATAATCTTTATTGAAAAAGGCGAAAAAGCCTGGGAAGGAAACAATAGTGATATTTTTCATGTTCATAATGAGGCGTTGAATGATTTTGTTTTCGCATCGGAATTATACAAAAAAGTAAAAAAAGCCAATCAATGAAGATAATATCGTATAATGTTAATGGAATTCGTGCTGCGTTGAGCAAAAATTTCACCGAATGGTTGCAGGCAGAAAACCCTGATGTAATTTGTTTTCAGGAAACTAAAGCCCAGCCCGACCAAATTGATACAATGATTTTTGCTGAACTGGGTTACACTTCATACCTCCATTCGGCACAAAAAAAGGGGTATAGTGGTGTTGCCATTCTAACCAAAAGAACGCCGGATAATGTGGTTATTGGTATGAACAATCCGCGTTACGATGACGAGGGTCGGGTAATTCGTGCCGATTTTGGTGATATTTCGGTTATAAGCGTGTACATTCCTTCCGGTTCGTCGGGCGAAGAGCGACAGGCTTTTAAGATGGATTTTCTGGAAGCATTTGCTCCATTTGTGGCAGAACTTCGTAAAACACGTCCCAACCTGATCATTTGCGGCGATTATAATATATGCCATAAACCAATTGACATTAATCATCCTGAGCGGCAGAATGGAGTTTCCGGTTTTTTACCTGAGGAACGTGCCTGGCTCGATAAATTTGAAGCTGCAGGAATGGTTGATTCGTTCCGGGTTTTCGATAACCGTGCCGAACAATACAGTTGGTGGAGTTACCGGGGTGGTGCAAGATTTAGAAATGCAGGATGGCGTATTGATTATCATTGGGTTACTGAAAGTCTTCGCACTAAATTGAAATCGGCAGCAATCCTTCAGGATGCTATACATTCCGACCATTGTCCGGTTGTTGTAGAACTAAATGATTAATTTTGCCATGCCTTTTCTCAAAAATGTTGTTTTTAATGATAAAAAACAATAAATCTTACTGTAAGCAGTTCAGATAAACCAAAATAAATTTAACTTTGTCAGTTCAAATAAATTTGTAGCTATGCAATTCAATTTCTTCCGTTTATTTTCAGTTTTCTCCGCGTTACTAATTCTAAGTTCGTGTTTAGATACAACAACTACCACTACTCCAGCTAAATCGAATGATGCAAGTTTTGTTTCAATGACGTTAGCGGGTAATGACTCGGCAAAAACAGCAGTTTTTGCTCTCGATGCAAGTGGAACAACCATTGAAAATATAGATTCTTTGCCTTTCAGAACGAGGATTGACAGTTTGTATCCAACATTTGCATTCAAAAGTACTGCAAAAGCTGTGCTTTATTTTCCCAAAAATCGTACGATTTATAAATATAAATTTTCGAAAGGTAATGACTCAATCTATATAACCGGTAAAGATACAGTTGATTTCCGACAGGCATTGTGGACTAATAAGGATTCAGCATTATGGGTTAATAAATATGCAAGTGACGGAATACACAATCACCCATATAAAATAAAAATAAATGTGCATAAGGTTCATCCAGAATTATATGTTTGGGCGAATCTTACTGATAAGGTAAATTCTGTCAATGCTAAATATCAGAAAGCTATTTTTCTGAATAATAAAATCTATTATTACATGAATGATGGATTAGCTGCTTATCTTTTTACTTCGTCCGATGGAAAAACATGGATTCAAGAGAACTCTTTAAATGGCTTACCAGTGAATACCCCGTTAAACGACATGCTACAGTTTAATGGAAAATTATTTGTTTCGCATGATGGTTTTAATGTTTTCTCTTCTTCGAATGGTCTAAATGACTGGACAAAAAGTACTTTTACTGATTTTTCATTTAATTCCTTACTTTGCGTTTGGAATAATAAGTTGTGGGCTGTAGTTCAATCCGTTTCAGATGCTACTTATCATTTCGCAACAACTTCCAATGGTGTTGTATGGACAATGATTGGGAAAATTCCTGACAATTTTCCAGTAACTGATTTTTCAGCTATAACAATTTCTACAGTTACCGGAAAATCAAAAGTATTAGTTTTGGGAGGTTATTCTCCTACAAATACAAATACTCCATTAAAAAATTGCTGGAGTTCGGAAGATGGTGTTTATTGGGTAGATTTCAGTACTGAAAATCATTCATTGGACTCTTTAGCAGAAGGTTCGAGCGTAATATCTTATGATAATAAATTACTACTTTTCGGTTCTGTAAAAAAAGGGAGTCAGTTGGTAAGAGGTTATTATAGGGAATCTAAAGATGAAGGGTTGAGTTGGTATATTCCGGATACGGTCTACAATCAAATTGCTCACGGCGAAGAGTTTAAAACATCCAAAACATATAAAGATACTGTTAGCTATTCAAATTATTATCAGCCACATATTTATCAGTCTGTTGTGGTGGATGATACAAACAAAAGGATTTTCCTTATCGGAGGGAAGGCAAATAATAATCCCGAAAATGCAAGAAGATATAGCTCTGGTCGCCGGAATTCAAAAAGCAACACCACATTAATCCCAACTACCGATATATGGACAGGTAAACTAAACCGTAAAAGTTTCATTCGTCAATAATCTGATCGAAGACAATATACTGAAGTGCTGACTAAAAAATCAGCACTTTTTTTGAACGAAAATTCCTTTAATCGATTTTTTACCAACTTTTGCAACTTCAAATCAAAACAGAAAAAATGTTCAGGCAAACCAAAACACAACAACACATCATACGTTTCCGACGCTGGAGCAGAGCGCATTATGCCGTGTTTTGCAGTCTTGGAACTGTTGTTACTATTGGTTGTCTGGCTGTTTCTATAGCAGATAAATCTGTTCAGAAAAGTACAAAGGTAAATACACTTTCTTTTATTTCATCAACCAAAAAATGTGCTGATAATGAATCAGTTGGTATGGAAAATGAGCTTGTATTTCAGTTGAATGAAACGATTAACATGACATCTGTTGCTACAGATGAAGTTGCTGCGAGAATTATAAATTTAAATATTCATCCAAACGGTTGAAGTGGGTTTCCTGCTTCAACCGTTTTTTATTTTATTCATTATGAGAAAAATAGCTTTATTTTGTTCGTTATTTATACTTTATGTTTTACATCCTTTAGCGGCTCAGGAAAATGATTCGCTGATAGTTAATTTATCAGAATTGCAGGTAACTGCTGCCCAAAAGAAACTTTACTCCGAAATGGGGCGCATCCTCACCGTAATCGACAAATCAGAAATAAAAAGCGCAGCTGTTCAAAGTATAGACCAGCTACTGGATTATGTAGCAGGAATAGACATTCGTCAACGTGGAACTAACTCAACTCAGGCGGACATTTCGGTTCGTGGAGGAACTTTCGATCAGGTGCTTGTTCTGTTGAATGGAGTAAACATCACCGACCCTCAAACCGGACACTTCAATCTGGACATTCCTGTCAATATTTCGGATATCAGTCGTATAGAAATACTGGAAGGTTCTGCAGCACGTGTGTTAGGTCCTAATGCTTTTAGTGGTGCAATAAATATCGTAACTGAAGTATCGGACAAACAATCACTAAAAGCAGAGCTAACCGGAGGGAGTTTTATGACTTTGGGACAAGGACTTTCTGGCAATTTCAGTTTAAACTCAATACACTCTTTCGCATCAGCTTCCCATTTCGGCAGCGATGGATATATGGCTAACACGAACTTTAATATTCTCAACGGATTTGTACAATCTGTTCTGAATGCGGGAGAATACGGAAAATTTGAGTTGCAATTATCCGCTCAAACAAAAGACATGGGAGAAAACGGCTTTTATTCGTTGAAATTCCCCAATCAACGGGAGGCAACAAAAACATTTTTTAGCGCGTTAGACTGGAATATGACTAACGGAAATATCTCTTATAATGCACAGGTTAGTTGGAGAAGCCATAACGACCGATACGAACTCGATCATGATAAACCGACAGGTTTTAAATATCACCTTACCGACGTGATAACCGGCAAATTGAATGGTAGTTATGCCTCAAAAATTGGAAAAACAACTTTGGGTATAAGCATAAGAAATGAGCATATTTTCAGTACAGCTTTAGGTACTCAAATGACATCGCCCGATTCTTTGGCTGCACCTTTTGAAAACAACATTTTTTTTAAAAATTCATATAACAGACTGGTATGTTCTGCCATGATAGACCATTCGTTAAAACTAAACAACTGGTATTTATCGGGTGGAATAGCAACCAGCTACAGTCAGGACTTCAAATTCACAACTTATGGTGGATTAGATCTTGCTTACTTTATTTCCGATGACACCAAACTCTTTGCCTCAGCAAATACGGCTACCCGTTTGCCTACTTTTACTGATTTATTCTTTGTGAATACGGTGCAGCAAGGCAATCCAACTCTTAATCCTGAAACTTCTGAAACCTACGAAATAGGAATTAAATCAAACAAAACCAACTGGAATTTCAATGTTGATGTGTATTACCGAATGGGGCAAAATGTGATAGATTGGGTAAAACTCACTTCAACCTCCCCAAAATATGAGGCAATGAACCTATCGAAAGTGAATGCGTTAGGTGGTGATATTACTTGTGAATACATTTTTCATCAGTCTATCCTTAAAAAAATATCTGCCAGTTACTCTTACCTAAGTCTTGACAAAAAGATTGAAGGAGTGGATTCTAAGTATGCTTTAGACTATCTGAAACATAAAATATCCCTTTCTGTAAATCATTCCATTTTCAGTAAATTATCCGCTTCGTGGAAAATAGGATATTATGATCGTGCCGGATCGTATGACGCCAATACGGTATTAGGAAGTCCATCGATTATCAAATCATATTCACCTTACGCTTTGCTTGACACCCGTTTTCTGTGGGCTGATAAAAGTTTCGATGTATTTCTGGATGTGAATAATATCCTGAATAGCAATTATGCCGATTATGGCGGACTGACGCAACCGGGAATTAATTTCAATGTGGGCGTGAGAAAGAGATTGTGATGGCTAAAATCAGTAAAAGCAGTTACCCAATTTAGGATAACTGCTTTTACTGATTTTGAAAAGCAAAAAATCGTGTGTTTTATTCTTCTTCTTTTTTAGTTGCTTCGTATTCTTTGAGCAATTTATCCTGAATATCCATAGGCACCAGTTCGTAGCTAGCAAACTTCATACTGAATGAGGCACGTCCTCCGGTTAGCGAACTTAGTGTGGTTGAATAGCTACCCAATTCTTTCAACGGAATTTTGGCAGATAGTTTTTCGTAGCCTTTTTCACTTTCCATGCCCATAATAATTGCACGGCGGCCTTGTAAATCACTCATTATATCACCGAGGCGGTCGGAAGGAGTCTGAACAACCACATCGTAAACAGGCTCAAGCAATTTTGGTCCGGCATCTTTAAATGCTTGTGAGAATGCATGACGACCTGCCAAACGGAACGAAATTTCATTGGAATCAACCGGGTGCATTTTTCCATCGTACACAATTACACGCACATCTCGCGCATACGAACCTGTAAGCGGACCTTGCTCAATGCGATCCATGATTCCTTTCAGAATAGCCGGAACAAAACGAGCATCGATTGAACCACCCACAATACTGTTGATAAGCACTAATTTGCCGCCCCAATCCAGGTCAATAACCTGTGTATCGCGGTTGCTGATTTTGAATTCCTGACCATTAAAACGGAACATTTCCGGAGCTGGCATACCATCAAAATATGGCTCAATAATCATGTGAACTTCACCAAACTGACCCGAACCACCCGATTGTTTTTTGTGACGATAATCGGCACGGGCATTCTTGGTAATGGTTTCGCGGTAAGGAATTTTTGGCTCTTTATATTCAATTGGAATTTTATCGTTGTGCTCAACACGCCATTTCAAGGTGCGGAGGTGGAATTCTCCCTGACCATAAAGAATGGTTTGTTTCAACTCTTTAGATTGTTCCACCACCCAGGTTGGGTCTTCTTCGTGCATACGAGTCAGTACTTCACTAAGTTTTTCTTCGTCAGCCTCACTTACAGCTTTAATTGCACGACGGTATTTAGGTTCCGGATATTTAATTTCTTTGAAATCATACTCGCAACCTTTTACATTTAGTGTGTTGCCTGTGCGGGTATCCTTGAGTTTAACGGTTGCACCAATATCACCGGCCACTATCTCGTCCACTTTGGTGCGAATTTGTCCGGCAACTGAAAATATCTGGCTTACACGTTCCTTCGAACTGCGGTCAACATTCACTAAATCGTCGCCTTCTTTCAGTTTTCCACTCATTACCTTGAAGTAGGATACTTCACCAATATGCGGTTCAACACTGGTTTTGAATACATAAATACTGGTAGAACCACTTGCATCAGGTGCTATTTTTTTACCATCAGCAGTTTGTGGTTGTTCGGTTTGATTTACGCTTGGAGAAACGTTTCCAACAAATTCCATTAACCGGCGAACACACATGTCTTTTCCTGCGCAAACGCAGAAAACTGGGAACATGTCGCGGTGAATCAGCCCTTTACGGATGCCGATACGCATTTCTTCTTCGGTAAGCGAGCCTTGATCGAAGAATTTCTCCATCAGTTCTTCATCATGTTCGGCAGCTGCTTCAACTAAGATATTGTGAAGTTCCTGTGCTTTATTAATCTGATCAGCAGGAATTTCCAACACGTCGGGAACACCGCCTTCAGGTTTCCAGCGGTAAAGTTTCATTTTAAGTACGTCCACCACAGCGTTGAACTGTGGACCTACATTTACAGGATATTGAATCTGAACAACTTTACTGCCGAAATTTTCTTTCAGCGATTCCAGCGTTTTGTCGAAATCAGCTTTTTCCTGATCGAGTTGGTTGGTAACGAAAATAACCGGTTTGTTGAATTTTTCGGTATAGCGGAAGTGATTGTTAGTGCCAACTTCCACGCCATACTGTGTGTTGATAAGGATAAGAGCCGTATCAGTAACATTGAGTGAGGTAACTACGCCACCGATAAAGTCATCGGAACCGGGGCAATCAATAAAATTAAGTTTTTTCTCCAGCCATTCAGTCTGGATAATGGTTGAAAATACGGAATAGCCGTAGTCTTTTTCAACCGGAAAGTAATCTGAAACTGTGTTTTGAGCGGCAATTGTGCCTCTGCGTTTTATAACTCCACTCTCGAAAAGCATAGCTTCCACAAGAGTGGTTTTCCCCGAGCCGGAACTACCCAGCAATGAAATGTTTTTAATTTCATTTGATTGATACACTTTCATACGCTTATTTTTTTGTTTTTAAATGTCGTATGGAATTCGCATCAGTTATTTCTTTCCCGAAATAACCCTATGCTCATTTCATATCATATTAAAATATAAAGGATTAATACTAAAAAGACCTATAATTTTTTTGTTTAATAAACGATTGGCAATGTATGAAATCTGTGTGAAGTTTTTTAGTTCTGAATGTATGTTTTACAACATGATTTTAATGCTATACAAAAATCATATTGTCATTTGCAGGCTTACAATTACCAATCTACAAAATCTGTGTGCCATTTGCAGCCTTACAAATGACAATCTACAAAATCTGATAGTCATTTGCAGTGATGAAAACTCCCACTCACCTGCCGGCGCACATTTGTAATGTGTGCCAATATAAACCAATCACAGCTCACACTCGTTCCACTTTGACTACGTAGATTTTCAATTCTTGCTAGTCCAAGCGGCTTTGTAGAGCAGCAAATTCCAGTGGCTGTGAGCAACCTTTATACATTAAAGAGTAAATTCGTGAGGTCGGGTAGGGTATGGGGTGACAGTTTTAGGAGTATATTCTCTTCAATTCCGCGCCTTTAAAATAATGTAACAAAATAGCATTGTATAAATAACCTTTTTCGCCCATCACAGCAGCACCAATCTGGCAAAGCCCCACGCCATGCCCCCATCCGGCTCCTGTTAGTGTAAAGTGTTGCGGGATTCCGTTGATAATGTCTGCTTTATCCACCACAAAAGTCGAACTGTAGAGATGTGAATTTGATAACCATTTCCTGATTTCCAACTCTTTGCCCACCATCACAGATTGTTTAGTTCCGATAATTTTCAGTACGATAATTCTACCGGATTCTCCACGTGTTACCGGTATCAAATCCATAATTTCACCAAAGTCAATGCCGGAGCGAAGGGAGATTATTTCTGCAAGTTCTGCTTGTGTGTATTCTATCTTCCAACGGTAAAAGTCGGTGGTTTCCTGATCGTAATTATTCAGTACCTGCGACAAAATTTTTTTATCTGTAGTATTACAGAATGCATCAGGACTATTACGAATCCATTTTTCGGCATTGGCTTCTATAGTCAAATCCATTTCAAAGCTCTTGGGTTTATTGGGGTTGTCAATAACTTTTGTGAGGTAGGGGTGATGTTCGTGCGCCCAGCAATTTTCAAAAGTCTCAGTAATTCCACCACACGATTTGCTGAAACGGGCATCGCAGATTTTATTATCATACATCAATACTTCGCCACGAGTTGCTTCTATGGCTTTTTCAACCGCTGCGGTAGTGGCACGGGTAATACCTTGATAACGCTGGCAATGGTCATCGGCACAAACATCAAAATGGATGTGGGCATCGCGTTCGTACCACTTCGTGTAGTTGATAGTTGATAGTTTATAGTTTATAGTTCTTGTCTCAGAAAGTTGTCTTTGTTCTTTATTCTTTGTTCTTTGTTCTTGCAACGGGCATAACAACCAACTTCGCGAAATAACAGCATGTGCTTTTAAAAATTCGTCGGAGGCGGTGGCACTCATTTCGCTGGAAATAACACTGGTGAGATAATCTTCCACGTTAATCCGATTTATAACTATCAACTGTCCACTGTCCACTATCAACTTAATTGCGCCACGGAAACGTTGATTTTCCTTCCTTTCCCAATGGAATCCAATGCCAATCACAACATCAATCAAATCAAATGACGCATCTTCAGTCGTTGGTTCAATGATAAGTTCATCGAATAGCTGATTGTCAAACCATACTTTCCCGTCCTGAGCAAGAGCCTGTTGATTGCCTGAAAAAACTTTTCCAACCGGTGTGCTGAAATTGCCATTCAATACAAATTTGATTTCGGGTGCAGTGAGAATACCGACTTGTATGGTGGGTTCTTTTTCATTCATTTTCAAAGACTTACTTGTTTGTAAATACTTTTCACATCTTCTTTAGTGATTCGCTCAAAATGGCTCTCTACCGGAGTGATAAAAAGGCCGCACATTTCCACAGTAGCGGGGCTAACCAGCAGTTGGTTTTCTCCTTCGGCAGTATATTGCCAAGGACGGAAGGCTTTGCGGGGAAGTACGAAAACAAACCATTTACCAGACTCATACGTGCAAACAATATTCATTAGCGGCTCGATTTCATCCCCTGACCTCACCCCCGACCCCTCTCCTTGAGGAGAGGGGGGTAAGAGCGAAGTGGAGAGGTGATTATACAGTTTTGCGAATGAATCTTTGGCACTTTCAATATCAATGGACTCAATGCAATACACTGTTCGCAGGTAGTTTTTCATTTGGAAAAGCTGCATTTTTTCGGTCGAAACCAGCAAATCGGTATGTGTATCTTTCAATCGGTGATAGTCGTTCACCAATGGCAAAAAGTCATTCGTGCCTGCCTGAAAGTGTGCATGGTCGGGGGCAGAAGCACCGCATTGTGGTCCATTATAAAAAATCACATAGTTATCCATCGCCTTTGCCAACTCCAGCATATCCTTGAAAAATGGTTTAATTTGCTGCTTTACATGTTCACGGCGTGGAATGGTGAAATGCTCCGGGAAAATAGGGAAGGGGTTGACCAGAATCTCGTAATCGCCAAATTGAATCGCCTTTTGTTCTTTCGGACGGTTAGCTACACACAAAAAACACGGACGTTCGGCAATGGTCTTTGCATCCATCTTAGCTCCAGATGATACGATACGGGCAGGATTAAATTGTACTTTCACCTCATAATCTCCAAAATCGAACGATTTGGTTTGAACGGCTTTTAATCCCTCATAGTTATTTCGGGCAAGCTCCCAATTGCTAACCTGCTCGAAAAAAAAATCACTTAAACCTAAAGGGTTGTCGAGGTTTGTGTAATTTTCAGTGTTTTCTTTATTTTTCATATAGTTAAGCATATACAAGTAGGACTAATTTATTTGCCCTAAGGTGTTAGTTCTACTTTACTAAAATAGAAAAGTTTATGATTGACGATGGTAATTAACATCCCCTTTAGGGACTTGGGGCGGGTAATACTTCAATTCAACCGCCCCTAAATCCCCTTCCGATATATCGGAATAAATTGCGGGACTTGAAGTTACAACCGTTTTGTTATTTTCTTCGACTTTTGTTATCCATTCTTTAATTTGGTAAAGTAGAATTAGGGATCATTTCTTATGACTTTTAATCGAATACGTGACCACACCCCAAATACAGAAATTATTTTCTTCGGTTACTTTTATAGGTTTAAATTTCTGATTAGCAGGAACAAGATAAACTGCATCGGGTTCAATTTTTATGTATTTCAGCGTGAATTCACCATCGATATAGCAAACAGCAGTGTCGCCATCCTGTGGTACAATAGACTTATCTATCACCAGAATATCGCCATCAACAATGCCTGCATCCTGCATCGATGCACCTTTTACCCGGCCATAAAATGTACTCGACGGGTTAGTTATCAACTCCTTGTTCAGGTCAATCTTCAGGTCGATATAATCCTGAGCCGGACTGGGAAACCCTGCCGCTATTCCCCCAACAACCAACGGTAATTCCAACACAGTTTCGGTGTTTGCCGAATAAAAATCGAGGGTTGATGAACTTGCTATTTTATTGATTTTTTGCATGGTGCTGTTTCATTGAAAAACTTCTTATCTTTTGAAGTTCTAAGTAGTGGGAAATAAATAATGATATATTATTCACTTTAAAAAATAAAAAGAATAGAACGCGGATTTTTACTGATATAGCGGATTTTAAAACGGATTTTAATTCCGACATGTCGGAATGATTTTCATGTATTTACAATCTTATCAGTCATGCTTGCATGACTAAAATCTGTTTAAAATCAGTATAATTATTATCCGTAAATATCAGCTATATTAGCGAAAATCCGCGTTCCATTTATTTGATAAAATACGACATTATATTATGTCCATTACTTATATCACAAAGTAACACATTTTATACGGAAAAACAGGAAAGAGTTATCTTAAAACTTATACAAGGTAGAGTACAAGACTGACGTTGTTATTTCGCAGACAAATGTTTTTTTGTACTTTTGCAAATCCCAAAAACAAACATTATACATTAAACCAATAAGTTGCAGCCAGTCATGAGTATTATTCAGATTAAAGACAAGAAATTCGCATTATCCATTCCCGAAGTTGAAATTCAGAATGCTGTACGCAAAGTGGGTGATGCTATTAATCGAGATTTGGCCGACAAAGATCCGCTTTTTATCTGTGTACTCAATGGTGCTTTTATGTTTGCGGGCGATTTGATGAAAACCGTGACTATTCCCAGCGAAATCACGTTTATCAAACTTTCATCATACGATGGACTTTACAGCACCGGCAAAGTAAAGGAAATCATCGGGCTGAACGAAAGTGTGGTAGGTCGCAATGTGGTGGTGGTTGAGGATATTGTGGATACAGGAATTACTATGGAGCGAATTCTTAGTTCGCTTCGCGCCAAAGGTGCCAACGAAATAAAAGTAGCTACTTTTTTACAAAAACCCGATGCGTTGCAACGTGATATTACGGTAGACTATATAGCCATGAAAATTCCGAATGATTTTATTGTTGGTTATGGGCTTGATTATGACGGTTATGGTCGCAACTTGAAAGATATTTATACAGTTGTTTCGGAATAAATTATAGGAGAATACAGGTATGCTGAACATTATTATTTGCGGTGCGCCCGGTTGCGGAAAAGGGACACAAAGTGATTTGATAGTTAAGAAATACTCATTAACTCATTTATCAACAGGCGACTTGCTTCGAAAAGAAATTGCCATGAAAAGTGATCTGGGAATTATTGCTGATAGCTACATCTCGAAAGGAGAATTAGTGCCAGATGCAATGATTATTGATATCTTGTTGAAATATGTAGAAAACCAACACGATGACAGCAATGGAATTATTCTGGACGGATTTCCACGTACGGTGGCTCAGGCCGAAGCGTTGGAGGTTATGTTGAAGCAACTGGACAAAGAAATTTCGGTTTTAGTGGATTTAAAAGTGACAGAAGATGAGTTGATTGACAGACTTTTAATTCGCGGAAAAACCTCGGGACGAAGTGATGATAATATGGAAACCATCAAAAAAAGGTTAGATGTTTATCATAAACTCACCGAACCGGTAAACGATTTTTATAAAAGCAGAAACAGTTACACGCCTATTGATGGTATGGGAACTATTGATGAGATTTTCGGACGTATTTCCGAAGTGATTGATTCAAAAAGATAAAAACTCAAGATATTAATAATTAACCCGAAAGGAGTATTAATTGTTAATTATTAATTCTTAATTAAATATAATGGCAAGTTCAAACTTTGTTGATTACGTAAAGATATTTTGCCGTTCGGGCAAAGGTGGAGCTGGTTCCAAGCATTTATACCGCGATAAACTGACCATGAAAGGTGGTCCGGATGGCGGTGATGGCGGACGTGGCGGCCATATCATTTTGCGTGGAAGCAAAAATCACTGGACGCTTATACACCTGAAATATGCCCGACACATTCATGCAGGCGATGGCGATGGAGGAAGTCAGAGTCGCAGTTTTGGAAAAGAAGGCGAAGACAAAGTAATTGAAGTGCCTTGTGGAACGGTGGTTTACGATGCCGAAACCGGTGAATATCTGTGCGACATTACAGAAGATGGTCAGGAAGTTGTTTTGGTGCAGGGTGGTCGCGGTGGTCAGGGAAACTGGCATTTCCGCACATCAACTAATCAAACTCCACGTTTTGCACAACCCGGTGAACCTTCCATCGAAAAAACCGTTATTCTGCAACTCAAAGTGCTGGCCGATGTAGGGTTGGTGGGCTTTCCCAATGCCGGAAAATCAACTCTGCTTTCGGTTGTTTCGGCTGCTAAACCCGAAATTGCAAACTATCCTTTTACCACGCTCGTTCCAAATCTTGGAATCGTTTCGTATCGCGATGGCAAATCTTTTGTTATGGCCGATATTCCCGGAATTATCGAGGGTGCTTCCGAAGGTCGCGGATTGGGATTGCGTTTCCTTCGTCATATTGAGCGAAATTCCATTTTGCTGTTTATGATTCCGGCTGACAGTGACGATATTGTCAAAGAATTTGATATTTTACTCAACGAACTAAAACAATACAATCCTGAATTAGTGGAAAAACAGCGGGTTTTGGCTATTAGCAAATGCGATATGCTGGACGATGAATTGACAGAAGAACTCAAAAAAGAGCTTCCAGGAGATATTCAGACGGCATTTATTTCGTCCGTTTCAGGATTGGGAATTTCCGAATTGAAAGACCTGATTTGGACGGAAATAAATAAAGAATCCAACAAAGTAGTGGAATTCTCCCACCGCCCGATGGAGATAAGCCATAACCTGATTGAAGCTGAGGAATGGGATGAAGATGAGGATGAAGAATGGAGTGACGAAGAGGAAGATGATGATTTAAGTAAATACAAAGGAATCGGTTGGGACGAGCTGTAATAGTTTATAGTCGGTAGTTTATAGCATTGCAGTTTGGAAATACCAATCTAAAAATTAAATGAAACAAAAGAAAAAAAGAATTGAACGCGGATGGAACATGCCGTCTTGATGGCATTCGCTGATAAAACGGATAAAAAATACGGATATAAAATTTACTTCGTAAATTGAATTAGGAGTAAAATCAAAAATGCTTGCATTTTTTTATCCGTTTAAAATCAGCTTAATCTGCGTAATTCAGCGTTCTATTTTTTATTTGTTTCTTTCTTTCTTTCTTTCTTTCTTTCTTTATAGTTGGTGGTATGATTACCTACAGTTTACTGGATAAATACAATGAGATTGCCCATTTTTGCACTACCCGCTACGGCGGTGCAAGCGTTGGTAATTATGCATCTTTCAATATGAGTCCGTTTTCGGGTGATAATTGGGTTAACTTGGACAAAAACCATCAGATTTTATGCCTCAAACAGGGTATCGACCCATCGAAATTAATCATTCCTTTTCAAACGCACGGAACTGAAATCCGCATTATTGACGAGGCTTTTTTCAGGCTTTCTACTTCTGAAAAAACTCAATACCTGCACGGTGTTGATGCGCTTATTACCCAACTTCCAAAAGTTTGTATCGGAGTCTGCACGGCCGATTGTGTTCCGCTGATTTTCTTTGATACCCGGAAAAAGATAGTAGCTGCCGCACATGCCGGTTGGCGCGGTACCTGTGGACGTATTGCAGAGAAAACGGTGTTGACAATGACCAATGAATTGGGTTGTAATGCTGCTGACATCCTTGTTTCAATTGGTCCTTCCATTTCTGCCGAAGTATATGAAGTTGGGAAAGAAGTACTTGAAAACTTTGAAAATGCCGGATTTGATACCGATAAAATTTTTGCTGAACGAAATGGCTCTGTTCATCTCGACCTTTGGAAAACCAACCGCCAATCGTTGCTGAAAGCCGGAATTTTACCCGAACACATCGAGGTTGCCGGAATTTGCACCTATACCGACCATGAGCGATTCTTCTCAGCACGTCGACTGGGAATTAAATCGGGGAGAATGTTGAGCGGCGTTATATTGGCCCCTAACCCCTAAAGGGGAACTTTAAAAATGGCTTGTGTGTAATAAAATAATAAAGACGAAACGAATTAATAGTTCCCTTCAGGGGGTTGGTGGCATTTCATTGTTATTATGAAAATAGAAATATCTTCTGAAATCCGAAAAGCTTGTCCTGATTTGAAACTGGCTGTAATCCGTTGCCGGGTTCAGAATGGAGTAACTTCGGATGAATTCTGGGAGGAAATGGAGACTGAAATGCAGAAAATCCGGAGCACTTACCTCATTGAAGAAATAAACAAACGTCCGGAAATAGCTGCTACCCGGCAGGCTTACAAAACGTTGGGGAAAGATCCCAACCGTTACCGCCCATCCGCAGAAGCTCTTTGTCGTCGCATTGTTCGTGAGATTGAGATTTATAAAGTCAGTACATTAGTAGATATTATCAATCTGGTTTCTATTCGCAGTGGTTTTTCCATTGGAGGCTTTGATGCGGATAAAATTCAGGGTGATGTTGTGCTGGGAGTCGGGACTGCGGACGATGAATTTGAAGCGATCGGACGGGGCTTGCTGAATGTGGAAGGATTGCCGCTTTATCGCGACGAAACAGGAGGAATCGGTACACCCACCAGCGACAATGAACGTACCAAAATCACTGATTCTACGACCCATCTGCTGATGATAATCAATGGATATTCAGGTAATGAAGGCTTGCAAGAAGCTGTTGAACACAGCCACGAATTGCTTGAGAAATATGCCGGTTTAGCTTCGTTTGATGTTGAATATATCGGCTAAATCAGTTTCCCAGTTCCGATAAAATTTTCTCCAAATCCGTATCCAGTTCGTGAAGCTGTTTTTTGCAAAACTCCATCAAAACAGCTGCCCTTTTTACCTTTTCAGCAATCAGTTCCATATTTACCTCGCCACTGTTTTCGAGCTCTGACAGAATCAGTTCCAGTTCGGCAACAGCTTCGGTATAGGTTTGTTTTTTCATAAATTTGACTTTACCCCTGACCCCTAAAGGGGAGAATAGTTGTGATTATTTGTTTAATAAGTTTCAGTAAAATAGTACCCAATGTCCCCCTTTAGGGGTTAGGGGTCATTCGTCCGAAAAATGCACTAGCACATGGCGGTACGAGTTGAAAATCTTCGATTTCGATACAAAGCCCAGATACACTTTATCGTCGTCCACCACCGGTAAATACCACGAATTTGTATCTTCAAAAATATCCATCACTTTTTCCATAGGCATATTCACATTCAGGGTGGCAGGTACGGACGTCATGAGTTTGTTTACTTTAAACCGGTCGTACAAGTCCTGCCTGAACATAATGTTTCGGACTTCGTCAACCAGCACAATGCCAATAATTTTGTTCGTTATTGGGTGAAGTACCGGAAACAGGTTGCGTTTTGAACGTGAGATATTTTTCACCAGTTCACCCAATGTCATTTCGGGATTCAATACTATAAAATCAGTTTCAATAAAATTCTCCATTTTCAGCATCGACAGAATGGCTTTGTCTTTGTGATGCGTCATAAGCTCGCCTTTTTGTGCCAAACGCATGGCATAGAGGCTGTGCGGTTCGAAAATAATAATGGTGAGGTACGAAACCGTGGAAACAATCATCAGTGTCATAAACAGGTTATAACCACCGGTAAGCTCAGCAATCAGGAAAATTCCCGTGAGCGGTGCATGCATAACTCCCGACATTAGCCCGGACATTCCCGCCAGTGCAAAGTTGGATTCAGGTACCGGAAAACCCACTAATTTCAGTAAATGCGAAACTACAAAACCGGTTAAGCAACCTACAAAAAGCGAAGGAGCAAAAATACCTCCTACACCACCACCACTGGTTGTAGCTGCCGAAGCAAATATTTTAAATACTATAATTAATACAAGATAAATAATTATTACCCACGGACTGCTCCCTAACCCAAGAAACAAACTTCGATCGAGAACGGTGGATGAATGACCGTTAAGCAAGGCCACAATGGTATCGTAACCTTCGCCATAGAGCGGTGGGAAGAGGAAAATAAACAAACTCAGTGTTGCGCCGCCTATCAGCAACTTGTAGAATGGGTTTTTTACCAGTCGGAAAACGCCTTCCAGACGGTTCATACCGCGTGTAAAATACAGCGAAACCAACCCGCAAACAATTCCCAGTAAAATAAGGTGTGGAATGCGCGCCACGCTGAAACTTTCGTACGTGCCAAACTCAAAGGTAAACGAACTTCCGGAGAAAATATACGACAGGGCAGTAGCCGTAACAGACGAAATAAGCAGAGGAACGATGGCGGTAAGCGTCATTTCGAGCATAAGCACTTCCAGCGTAAACATAAGTCCGGCAATGGGTGCTTTGAAAATGCCTCCGATAGCTCCGGCAGCACCGCATCCCACCAGCAGCATCAGCGTTTTCTGATCCATCTTGAAGAAATTCCCCAGATTAGACCCTATAGCAGCTCCGGTGAGTACAATTGGTGCTTCAGCTCCAACCGATCCCCCAAAACCAATCGTCACGGCACTTCCTACCAGCGAAGTCCAGGTATTATGAAGTTTCAGAATGCTTTTTCGCTGCGAAATGGCATACAAAATCCGCGTAACACCGTGGCTGATATTGTCTTTTACCACGAAACGGACAAAAAGATAGGTGAGCGAAATACCAACGGCGGGAAAAACCAGGTACCAGTAATTTACCGAATACCTACTGAAACTATCAGTCAGGAGATTCTGTATAAGATGAATGCTCGATTTGAGAAGAAAAGCAGCAACAGCAGCAAAAACACCAACTAAAAAACTTAATATCAAAATAAAATTGCGCTCTTTGATATGCGTTTCCCGCCACTCAATCATTCTGATATACCAACTTTTACTTTCCATACCTAAGGATAAAACTAGCTGCAAAGATACGGAAAAATAGTCGTAGGTTGAAAAAATTCGGATAATCACGTGATTAGATGGGTAGTTCAATAAACTTTCGTTCCTTTGAAATAATATGCTTCAATATAGCAGTTTGTCAACACATTGCAATTAGTATGTCAGCAGGAGGTACTTCAGCTAATTATTTTGACGAAAAGTATTAAAACAAAAATGAAGTTAAACTATAAACTACACCCCAAAAGTTTTTAACTAACTTTTGGGGTGTGGAATATATAAATCGTTTATTAATCGTATTCTTTATTATCTTACAATAAGTTTTGTAATGTAATTATTTATTTTTACAATATAAACCCCGGACTTAACAGCTATAGCGGTTTTATGCAAAGTATTTATGTGGCGACCTGCAACATCAAAAATAGTTATTTTCTCATTTCCGTTTAATCCGATTAGTTTAATTAAACCCAGGGAGGAAGTTACTGTATAATCTGATTTTTTTATTTGTTTAACCTCTGTAGGATCTTCAAGATAAGCTGCATCTAATGCGGAAATCGTATTTCCAACATTTAAAACATCATTCTGAATTTCAGTATCATTCAATGCTCTGCTATATAGACGGAAGTCATAGACAAGTGTTTTTCTCAAATAAACATCCGAGGAATAGCAAGAACGTCCTATCCAGTTATATGGAGTTCCTAAAAGGTTTTGTTTTGGAAGTGCTGTTTTAGGCAAATTGCTAATTACACCAGTGGCAATCGGAATACCATCAACAAAAACAGTGCCCGTAGTTCCACTTTGAGTATATCCAAAATGGTGCCATCCTCCTTGTAAAGCTGCTGTAGCAAAACTTACGGCTTCATTTCCTGAAGCAGCAGTATAATACTTTGGACTGATGCTTACACTCTGATTAAGCAAGCTACCAATTATATATCCGTTCTGGTCTGTCATCTGAGATGTACCATTTGCAAATGAAAATAGGAAGTTCCCGTTTTTGCTCAATTCTGTATAAGCTGTATCGATACGATAATATGCTCCTACGGTATAATCCGATTGGTTGTATATTAATTTGCCAATTTCAGGACCTAAATCAAAATAACCAATACTATCACCTAAGCTTAATACATTATATTTGGTAGTAGCTCCTATTGAATGAACTTTAGCTTTATTTTTCAAAGTACCGGTAAAATGTTTTTCGGCAACATCAGTTACAAGTGAATCGGTAACATTTGAAAAATCATATTTAACCAAAAGATCGTTTTTGAACTCAGAATTGTCTTTTTTGATAACTGTAGCTGCGAATACTTTAGTTGTTTGTTGACCATTTTTCAGGAGAACAGCTGTCAGAGTATCGTTATAATTATAATAATCAGGACGCATAACGTTTCCATTAATATCAATTAATTTATTATTTGTTGTTTTCCAACTAATAAAAACTGTCGGATCAAGGATTCCTTTGGTAGGCAGTATTATGTTTGATTTAACGGCGCTTAAATCACCAATAGAAAGATTGTCTTTTTCAGTTTGTAATTCAGGAGTCAAATAGTCCGGATTTTCAGCATAAGCCGTATTCAGTTTGTCCAGAGTTGAGATCACCGGGTCAAAACCTTCGAATCCAAAATTCAAATCATCACCGGTTAGAGTAACACTTAATACGCGAAAATCGAATAATAAAGTTTGTTGTAAATATGCATCTGTTAACCATCCTGAACGGCCAAGCCAATTACATATTGTTCCCGACAGATTATCTTTTGGAAGTGTGTTAGATGGTATCAGCATGGCAGCATTTTGGGCAACATTAACGCCGTCAACATACACCGTGCCTGTAGTGCCCTTTAAAGTATAGGCAAAATGATGCCATCCTCCTTTTGCAGCAGCAGTTGCATAACTTGTTGATGTACTTGGAGATCCTGCAGCAGAGAGACCTGCAGCCTGAGCATTCAACCGTCCATACATAAAACCGTTGGCATATTTTCCAACATCGCCTGAATTACTGAAATTCCAATAATAATTTCCACCGGCAGCAATATTTGTATATGTATCATCAACACGGAAATAACCCATGATAGTATGGTCGGCTAAAGCATAGATTGCCTGACCAATATTCTGACCCATGTCAAAATAACCTTTACCACTTCCTAAATCCAATACATTTACATGTTCAGTTGAACCAATAGTCCTAATACGTGCTTCATTCATTATTGTACCTTTAAATCCACTTGCAACATCAAGAACTCTTAATGTGTCATTTTCAAGAGTAATATTGTTGGAGGTGAAATTCCATGTTGCAATTTGTACCGGAGTTGGTTCAATTCCAATTACTTTTGCTGTGAAAGATTTGTTAAGGTTATATACTTTCCCATTAACTGTCTGCGTTAATGTTGCTGTAAGTGTAACGCTAACATCGTATTTGCTAGGTTGTGTAACATTTCCTAATGTATCAATAATTGCAGGTTTTGAAGAAGCCCATCGGATTGTTACGCCCTTTGTTCCGGCAGTTGTTGGCAAAGTTAGTTTAGAAGTTACTGCACTTATGTCACCCAGTGACAGATTAGCATATTGATTATTCAATTCAGCAAGACCATTCATGGTCAAAATATCGGTTGCGGTTAATGCCCTGTTGTAGAAACGGACATCATCGAAAGTTCCGTCAAATCCATTTAAATCCTGAGCCCATCGCGATATTCCAAGGTAGTTTTCGCTTGTTGCCCCTGCTATTCCCAATGAGGTACTTATATTATAGGTTAGATTTGCTAAAGAACCAACATTTGCTCCGTTCAGATAAATAGTAGCAGTTCCGGTAGTTCCATTCCAGTCATAAGTAACTGCAACATGTGCCCATGATCCTACAGGACATTTTGTTGTACTTACCAAATTATAAGCAGTTCCTGTAGCTGGTCGGTAACGTAAACACATAAATCCATTATCAACATTATAACTTGGCACAAAAGCCAGGAAGTTATTAGTTGCATTGGCACCACTACCTAAATCAAAAAAACGAGTTGCATTTTTTAATGCATCAAGTTTTACCCATGATGCATAAGTAAACGAAGTTAAGCCTGCATTAATATTGGCAGGAAGCATAATATAATTGGTCTTAACGCCACAGAATACTCCATGTCCATTGTAGCCAACCGTATCTCTTGTACCAGTTAATGTACCTGCATTATTATTTCCCGATACATCAGCAACAGAAGTTCCTCCGTTCAATGTTTCAAAATCATAATTTAAAATAAGCCCGGTAGTAATATCCTGAGCTAATATACCGGAACTAAAAAATAACCCTCCAATAAATAGAAAGAGTTTCGTGAATCTGAAAAAGTAATTTTTTTTCATGATGATAATTTAATTATTGTGTTTAATAAGATTAAAGAATAATTTTTACTTATACGCTTTTTATAGAAATTTCAGATACAAAAATATAGCTATTAAATGACTAATAGGTGTAAAATTAATTCAATAATGGGTATAATCTGATTTACCAGTTTAATTAGTATTATTGTATCTCGTTTAAACAAACACAACTTTTTGATTCTTTTAGTGATAAACTACAATGACAGTAAATTTAAGTAACTTCGGAATATAGGTTGTTTCTCAGAAAAAAAGTATCAACATGCTGGATTGCTAATAATGCTTAATTAGCAGATTGTTTATGACTGATTTAAGACAACTTTTTTTGCTAAGTTATTATACATTTGCAACTGTATTTTGGTGCTATTTTAGTGAATCGTGCTGTGAATTTAATGCAAGTTGTTTTTAAGTGAATAATATATGGTGAACAAGGTATTTTAGTTTTTTCAAATTCCTTTGATTTAAATCTAAATATTATAACAGGACACTTTGCTGATGACTAATTTGATTACAGATATATGTAGAAATTAGAAGAGTTGAAATGCACGATCTATTTAAATTAAGTTGAATTGTTTTTTTTTATTAAAAGCAATCTACATTTTTGAATGAATTTTACCCCCAAGAAATCTTAATCAGTACTATATTTGCTGCCGGAATTAATGTTATCTAAAATTTGGAAAAATCATGAAAATTAAACATACTTTTCTTTCTGTTTTTTTGTGCATTTCTCTTTTTCTTGTAAGCCAAACCAGAACCCCTTTAAATCTGACTACAGGAACTTCATCAGTGAGTTCATTAACTGATAAAGAAATAAATCTGACTGGAAATGCAAATCTACATTTCACAAAATCTACAACTCCTTTAATTAATTCTGTTGTAAATCTAAACTCTGAAGACGCATTTGTTTATTTCGACAATATACGGCCTCAAACAGTGGTAGATTCGTTGTTGAAATTTATTTATGTAAATGGTAGTCAGGCTGTTCAGAAAACAAATGCACGGATATCGATATATAAACAAGGGGCTGTTGTTGTTGGGCAGTCTTCAGGATTTCAACCATTGAAAGTATATACAGGTGCAAACTTTACAGGTGACTCCGCTTCTTATTCAATGTTTACATTTTACAATTCGCTTGGAGTAATGGATAATAAAATTCGTTCCTTTAAGTTGAAAAAAGGCTATATGGCTACCTTTGCTATTACTACTGACGGAACTGGATATAGTAGGGTTTACATTGCCGATAACAGTAATCTTGAAGTCACGTTATTGCCCAATCTGCTTGATCAGAAAATATCATTTATCAGAGTTACTAGTTGGGAATGGGTTTCAAAAAAAGGCTGGGCAGGTAGCAGCCTGACACAATATAATTTGGTAAATGCAAATTGGCGTTACGACTGGAGTGCTGGTGGTACCACTACGAATTATGTAGAATATGTTCCGATACGCCAAAATGGTGGTTGGCCGGGTTGGGCGGAAATTAATGCGAAACAATATGTGTCGCATGTGCTAGGGTTCAATGAACCGGATCATACCGAACAATCAAACCTTACAGTATCTCAGGCATTAGCTCAGTGGCCTGACATGATGAGAACCGGATTGAGATTAGGAGCTCCTGCAACTACGAACTTCTCGTGGCTTTATAGTTTTATAGATAGCTGTAAAGCAAAAAACTACCGGGTTGATTACGTAGCTGTTCATGCTTATTGGGGAAATACATCTCCAGCAAGTTGGTTAAGTAATTTGAAGTATGTTTATCAGAAAACTGGTCGCCCGATATGGATAACCGAATGGAATAACGGTGCTAACTGGACTACTGAGACATGGCCTACAACGGATCATACCTTATCAGCAGCAAATGCAGCTAAGCAATTGTCTGATTTGAAAGGCATTCTCAATGTTTTAGACACAGCATCCTTTATCGAAAGATATTCAATTTATAATTGGGTACAGGATTGTAGAGCAATGGTTTTAGGAGATACACTGACTCCTGCAGGAAAATATTATGCAAATGATAATCCTACTTTTGCTTTTAATCGAAAATATGAAGTGATTCCTACCTTTAATTATTCAAATCCGTCACTATCGGTGGCACTCACTGATACAAAAATTACGGTGTCAGTAGTTGATCCGAATTTAGATTATTACAACGGGTATATTGTAGAAAAGAAAGTTGATAACGGAAGCTATTCTCAATTTGCAACTACCGATTTATCCACCATAAAAACATGTGTAGATACACTTGACTTTTCAAAGGGAAGTAAAGTGCGTTTTCGTGCAAAATCCAAGCTTCCCGGTAGTACATTGTCGGCATATACCAACGAAATAGGTTGGGATGTTACTGCTGGTAGTGATACAATTCAATGCGGAGTTCTTTCGTTTAATAATATAGGCGTAAATCCTGTTATTTTCAGAAAACCTTATTCCGCTATACCGGTAATAATAACTGGAGCACCAACAAATAATAACAGCTCTGCACTTATCACACCAAGGGTGAAGTTAATAAGTTATAAAACCAGGTTTAATTTGCAGCTTGCTCCATGGAGTTATCAGGTAAGTCCTACATTTCCAAAGGATGAAAATATATCCTATGCTATTTTTGAATCCGGTAAATCATACAATTTCGGAGGATTGAAAGCTCAAACCGGACGAGTTTCAGCTGGTCCTGCATGGACAAAGTTCACATTTGCTACTCCTTTCGATACAATTCCTGTTGTATTTGCCAATCAATTACTTTCTGCCTCCACTTTAGCTACTAATGTAAGAGTTAGAAACATTACAAAAATAGGTTTTGAAGCAAGAACGATGAAAGAAACAGCCAATACTTCAGTAATGGGTACAGAATCAGTTTCTTATCTGGCCATAATTCCAGGTGTAGGCACATTCAACAATAAAAAAGTGATAGTTGGTAAAACAGCAGATAAAATAGTAGGCTCATCATATTTTACCATAAATTTCGGTGATAGTATTGCGAATCCAAATTTTATTTCGCAAATGCAGACCTGCAATGATGATTCTACGGCTGCGCTCAGAATTGTTTCTTTGTCGGCAAAATATGCTAATGTGACAAAACAAAGAGAGAAATCAACCAGTTCTGTTATAACCACTAATTATGCCGAACAGGTAGGTTGGATGGTAATAAGTACCACACAAAATGATGACACCGCGATTTTTAATCCTACAAAAAGTACAATTTCCATATATCCTAATCCGGTAAAAGATGTCCTTTACATTAAATCCGACATATCAGAACAGTCAACTGTTGAAATTTTTAATATTTACGGAAAACTACTAAAACAGGAAAATTTGATTAATAGTAAAATTAATGTAAGTGATCTGACTCCCGGATTTTACCTGATAAGAAGCCATGGAAATCCGCCTTTGAAATTTGAGAAACAATGATATATTAAAAACTACATATCTAAAGAATTGATTTAAAATGAAGAACAACTTGAAGAATGCTTTTTATCAACGACTACTATTGTTGATAATGTTGGCTGTCAATATTTTTTTGTTTAATTCCTGTCAGGATGATTATTTATACGATAAAACTGAGCCAAGTTGGTTAGGCTCAAATATTTATGATTATCTTAAAACTGACGGTCATTTCACTAATTACATAAAATTGATTGATGATCTTGGTTATACTGAAGTTTTGAAACTTACAGGAAGTAAAACATTGTTTGTTGCAAATGATAGTGCTTTTAATGTTTTTTATCAAAGCAACTCCTGGGGTATAGATAATTATAGTCAACTGACACCGGCGCAAAAAAAAATGATATTTAAGTATTCAATGTTGAATAATGCATATCTAAATGAGACCTTATCTAATTACAATTTAGGTGGAACTCTAAACGAAGGTATGGCTATGCGTTGTGAAACAGAACTCTCGGCACTTGACACCATTCCTTTCGAATCGGGTGATAAACTCCCGGACAATCCATTTTGGGCGAAATATATAACGAAAGGACTTCATTTAATGAAGGACAACACAACTGTCCCATTAGTTTTTTTTACTCAAAAATTCTTAAACAAATATGCTTTCACTAATGAGGATTTTTCAGTGTTGACACATGGTTTAACCCGTTTACTTTATGATTCTCATATTTTCAATATTAAAATTACAAAAAAAGATATAGTTTGTAAGAACGGATACATTAATGTTCTGGATAAGGTACTTATTCCGCCAGTAAATATGGCTGAGTATATCGAAAATAATCCTGATACTAAAATATTTGCAAAACTTCTTGATCGTTTTTGTGCTCCTTATTTTGATGCTGCCAACACCTTGGTTTATAAACAATTGCATCCTGAATTTACGGATTCCATATTTACGAAGCATTATTTTTCAAGTTTGGGACCTAATGCATTTACAGTTTCAAAATCAAATTCAGGAACAAAATATTATCCAGACGGTGTGACATTGGTTCCCAATCTGTTAGCGTATGATCCGGGGTGGAATGATTATACTCAGGGAGCTGTAGAGGCTGATATGGCCGCAATGTTTGTGCCATCAAATGATGCAATGAATAATTACTTTAATAGCCCCCTCGGGAAATTATTAAAAGAGCGCTTTATTACCTGGGATAATGTTCCAGATGAAATAGTTGTACCGTTAATTAAACGTCACATGCGGACATCACTTATAGAAACTGTGCCAAGCAAATTTAACCTAATGGTTGATGCCGAAAACTATAAATTGCCGGTTGAAAAAAGTCATATAACCAGTTCATACACAGGTGTAAATGGCGAGGTTTATGTTACTAATCAGGTTTATCCCCCTGTAGACTTTATTTCAGTGTATGGTCCGGTTTTATTTAGTGATAATACCAAAATAATGAAATGGGCTATTAAATGTTTTGAAACAAGTTCCAGTGGAACAAACTTCGAGTTTTACAGACTGTATTTGAATTCAATGGCTAATAAATACAGCTTATTTATTCCAACAGATGAGTATTTCTCAAAATACATCGATCCAATAGCTTATGGACAGGATGTACAAGGAATGTTGAAATTTTGGTGGGATGTGAAGAATAATGTTGTAAATGCAACCATATATAAGTACAACAAAACCAATGGTTTAGTAGGGGACTCAGTCGGATTTATTGCAGGTAATGCAAGTGGGAGTGTAGCTAATTTGGTTCGTAACCGTCTGTGGAGTTTATTAGATAGTCATATTGTTGTAGGAAATGTTGAGTCGGGGAGCAACTACTATGTTACTAAAGCAAATGACATCGTAAAAGTTTCAGGTTCAGGTTCTTCATTAAAAGTTCAGGGCGGCAACGACTTGGTTAACAGCACAGTATCAAATACAACCAACTTCTATTCACAAACCAATGGTAATACCTATTTCCTTGATAAACCGATTGAACCTGCTCTAAAATCAGTTTATAAATTATTACTCAGCGAACCTCAATTCAGTAGTTTCTTCAATTTGCTTAATGGAGCTCCTACTGACTCGATTTTTACTCAACAAGGAATTGATTATCGTATCCGGTTTTTTAATGCTTATCGTTACACGGTATATGTGCCATTAAATAGTGTTATCGATAATGCGATTCAGACAGGTGAACTTCAATCATGGGATGCAATCAACGCTATGCCAATCTCAACAGCTGCACAAAGAACAGCTCAGAAAGCTGCAATGCATAAATTAATTCGTTTCCTAAAATATCATTTTCAGGATAACGCGGTGTTTACAGAACAGATTGTCAATAGTCAATATCAATCGGCAGCGTTGAAAGAAGACAATGCAACTACATATTACAATACAGCCAAAACCAGATTTCTTAAAATTGGTGTTCATGGCGATGGCAATACATTGACATTAACTATGGATACAAACGATGGAACTACAAAGCAAGCTCATGTTGTCAAAGACAATGGATTGTACAATTTGATAGTTAAAGATTTTATTTTTGGAAATTACACCAGTGGTGCAGTTACAACCCAATATAAAAATGTAGATGGAACCGGGTCTGCTACCGGTGCATTATTTAGTAGTTCAACTCTTACAGCAAGTGCTTCTGCTGTAGTTCATCAGATTGATAACATCCTGAAATTTGAATAATCATGATACATTTGAACAGAAAAGAAAATATTCAAGACAATAAATTTACTTGGATCAGGCCTTTAAAGATTATATTTATCTTCTGTAATTTATTTATTGTTGCAGTAACTGTAAATGCTCAGTCTGCTATGATTATACAGGGGAAAATAATCTCAAACCTTGACAAAGAAGCTTTAATAGGTGTTTCAGTTGCCGAAATTGACATCAATAACCGTGTTATGACAGGAACAACAACAGATATTAATGGCCACTATGTGTTAAAAGTAAAAAATCCAAAGAACAGTCTTTCAATACAATATGTAGGTTTTGAAAAACAAATTGTGAAAATTAACAGCAAGAATGTTATTAATGTAGTTCTTGATGACAAGTCATATTTAAAAGAGGGAGTAGAAGTTGTAGCCAGCAAAAAACAAAGTCAGGGCGGATATTCAATTCCTCAACGAGAAATTGGTACAGCTATGCAAACTATTAGTGCAAAGGAGTTCGAGGGTTTGCAGGTTTCATCGGTCGATGAAGCTCTTCAGGGTCGTATTGCCGGGTTAGATATTGTATCAAATTCCGGCGACCCCGGAAGTGGAACATCCATGAGAATTCGTGGTGTAACATCCATAAATGGAAATAGTCAGCCGTTGATTGTAGTGAACGGTGTTCCTTATGAGGCTCAGGTAGATCCAAATTTTGATTTTGCCAACTCAAATCAGGAACAATATGCAAGTATGTTAAGTATTAATCCTGATGATATTCTTGAAATCACAGTTCTTAAGGATGCTGCTGCTTCTGCAATATGGGGTTCAAAAGGTGCTAATGGTGTATTAATGATTACAACTAAGAAAGGTACATCGGGGCCAACCCATTTGGAGTATTCTTATCGTTTCACCAGAACTGTGCAGCCTCAGGGATTGAATATGCTCAATGGTGGAGATTTTACGATGTTGATGAAGCAGGCCTATTTTAATCCGAAACAGGATAGAACTGCATCAGACATTGATGAATATAACTATGACCCTAATTTCCCTGATTATCAAAATTATAACAACAACATCAATTGGGTAAATGAAGTTGCTCAGGTTGGAAACATAAATGATCATTATGTTACGCTATCAGGCGGTGGCGAAAGGGCTACTTATCGCGTTTCGGGTGGTTATTTTGATCAGACAGGAACTGTTATAGGGCAGAGACTGAGAAGGATATCTTCAAGGGCGTACTTAGAGTATCAGGTTTCTGATCGAATCAAATTTATTTCTGAATTTTCGTTGACAAATTCAGATAACTACAGAAACTATGAGAATCTTTTAAGTATTGCTTATCGCAAAATGCCGAATGTTAGCATTTATGCTCAGGATGCTAATGGAGTTAATACAAATACATCCTATAACATTCCGGTTACGTCGACATTGTCATCAGATCAACGCAATTTGAAAAACCCTATTGCATTAGCAAATCTAGCAACAAATCGATTACAATCATTCAGAATTTTACCAACATTCCGAATGCAATACGACCTTTTAGATCCACAAAAATCAATGTTACGTTACAGCATGTATGTTTCGTTTGATATTAATAACAGTAAAACGACCATGTTTCTTCCTCAGGAAGTATCAAACTTTGTTTGGAACACCTCCGGAGTAAACAGGGCAGAGAATTATGATTCTGAAAATCTGACAATTTATACGGATGCTAATATTGCCTGGCAACCTAAATTTGAAGATAAAGATCATAGTTTGCTTTTGTATGGTTCATTTCAGACAAATTTTGGGAATTCTGCAAGTCAGGGTATAGTAACGTATTCTTTACCTTCAGCAGAAGCAATAGATGCATCCGGTACAGGCTATCTTGCTTCGGCTTATTCCAGTCATTATCCATGGCGATCAGCAGCATATATGCTACGAGGTCACTATGCCTATAAATCAAGGTATATAATCGATGGAACTTTCCGAATGGATGGGAGTACAAAATTTGGAGCTGCAAATAAATGGGGTAATTTTCCAGGTATATCCCTTAAATATATTTTTTCAGATGAACCATTTATGGCTTCAGCAAAAAAAGACTGGTTAAGTATGCTTGCATTTCGTCCGGCATGGGGTGTTAGCGGAAATCAACCCGGTGCTGAATATCTGCATTTTAGTCGTTATGAAACGTATGGAACTTATGCTGATAATATTGCCATTAAACCTGCCACCTTACGATTGAGCAACCTGAAATGGGAAACAACCACTTCTTTTAATTATGGGATTGATTTAGGCTTGTTTGATGATAAATATGTATTTGATATCAATTTTTATAAAAAACAAACAAAAGATTTATTGTTTAGTAATGTACAGATTCCCGCCTCTTCAGGTTTCGGATCAGAATCATATATTAATGGAGGTACAATGAACAATAATGGTTGGGAAATTAATTTTTATGCAAATAGATTTATCAAAACAAAAGACTTTAGTATAGACTTCAAATTTAATCTCGCTAATTATACAAATACGCTGGTTGAGCTGGATCAAAGACTTTTGGATAGTTACAACGGTGACTTTAATTATGGAAATGGGTCATATTTAACGCGTGTACAGGAAGGTAATTCTTTTGGTTCCATTTATGGATTCAGATATAAAGGGGTTTATAAATATGATCAATATAGCTCTGATCACACAAATGCACCGGTTGCAAAAGATGCACAGGGAAATGTGATTACTGATCGGGATGGAAATCCAAAACCTGTATGGTTTAATTATTATGGTAAAAATGGAGGAACACCCTATAAATTCCGGGGTGGAGATGCAATTTATGAAGATGTTAATCATGATGGAAGTATTGATGAATTGGATATTGTGTATTTAGGTAACTCTAATCCGAAAATAAATGGTGGTTTTGGACCTTCATTCCGATACAAGAATCTGACATGTACCATGTTTTTCAATTTCAGGTATGGGAATAAAATTATAAATGCTGCCCGGATGGCTGCTGAAAATATGTATTTTGATAATAATCAAAGTATTGCAGTAAACTGGCGTTGGAGAAAAGACGGGGACGAAACTCAAATGCCGAGAGCATTACATAATTGGGGTTATAACTGGTTGGGGAGTGATCGTTATGTTGAAGATGGTTCTTTTTTACGATTTAAGTATCTGACTTTTAATTATTCAGTGCCACCTAAATTATTAAAGAAGTTCAGTGTTAATAAACTAAGCTTATATCTTACATTTAATAATTTGATTTGTTGGTCTAAATACACAGGAGTAGATCCGGAGGTTGGGTATGGTTCAATAGGATTAAGCACTGATAACTCTCAAACACCCAGATCAAAAGACTTTACCCTTGGAGTGACAGTAGGTTTGTAATACAAAATTCAATATATTTCTATGAAAATCAACAAATTATATATAAAAATCATTCCGTTAATAGCAATATTGGGAATAACCGGGTGTACAGATTGGTTAGATGTGAAACCAGAAAGTCAGATTATTTTAGAGAACTACTGGAAAAACGAAACGGATGTTCAAGCTGTTTTGGCATCTTGTTATAAAGCTTTGACAGTAGACGATGCTGTATATCGTATGATTGTTTGGGGTGAATTACGATCGGATAACATGACATCCGGAACCGGTTTTGCTAATTCACGTTATGACATGCAAAAGATGTTGAACGGTGATTTAACCCCCGATAATGCTTTTGCAAAATGGGGCTCTTTTTACAACGTCATAAATTATTGTAATACTGTTTTACACTATGCACCGGTAGTTATAAATCGGGATAATAATTTTACAACTGATGACTTACACAGAGTTCAGGCTGAAGCTATGTCAGTGAGGGCATTAGCCTATTTTTATTTGGTTCGTTCATTTCGCGATGTTCCATACGTAACACAAGCCTCAATAGAAGATACTCAGGAATTCAATGTTGCAAAAACAGATGGCTCAGTTATTATTGATTCGCTTATTATGGACTTGAAATATGCCCAAAAATATGCAATCAGCGAATATGGAACAAAAGCAAATAACAAAGGTCGATTTACGCTGAATGCTGTAAATTCTTTATTAGCTGATATTTATCTATGGAAAGCTTCTGACACAAACAGCACAACAAAAATCGATGATTTGAACAATTGTATTGAAGCTTGTAATTTGGTTTTGTCTGACAATAAACTGAAACTTCTTGATGGTACGATAATGTATTCACAGGTTTTCTCCGTTGGAAATTCATCAGAAAGCATTCTTGAATTACAATTTGATGACAAGCAGCAAGTTAATAATCCTGTTAATAATCTGTATGGTTATAGTGGTGATAATTATGGTGAAATTGCTCTACCAACAACCTTAGGATACGATTATGAAGATAAAATTGCAGGAGCTAACAGTCCTTTTGGCTATAAGTTAACTTCATCTATAACAGAAAGTGCAACTGATATCAGGGCAAGAGATTTCTTGAATGTAAATATGGGACGGTCATCCGGTAAATACTTTATTTTCAAGTATGGTGGTCGGCTTTGCACAGAATTAACCGGAACCGGTGGTATTTCTCTATCCTATTATTATCGAAATAATACGGCTAACTGGATTATTTATCGATTATCAGATATCATCTTGATGAAAGCTGAAGCACTTACTCAACTTGATGGTCAGGATAACCTTAAGCTTGCAGTTACTTGTGTTAATAAAACCTATATGCGATCAAATGATGGTCAGGATTCGTTGAGATTTGAGAATTATGCCAGCCAGCCGGAAGTAGAAAAATTAGTATTGCGTGAGCGTCAGAGAGAACTAATGTTTGAAGGTAAGAGATGGTTTGATTTGGTTCGGGTTGCACGACGTGACAAATCTGTAAATTCGTTAAATGATTATATT
Organism: uncultured Bacteroidales bacterium; assembly: GCA_903830915.1. GTDB lineage: Bacteria > Bacteroidota > Bacteroidia > Bacteroidales > Paludibacteraceae > Paludibacter. The sequence continues at coordinate 3,246 of CAIKVR010000237.1, read as the reverse complement.
AATCATAAAGCATCCGGTACAACCGGAACTAGTACAGCTCAAACATTAGATGCCATGTATATGCCTGTTGCAAAATCTGAATTGGAAGCAAATTCAAAATTGAAACAGAATCCATTTTACGAGCAAACTACCAGTACTTCAATTCGTTAAACGTCAATAATTACTCTAAATGAAACAGATAATCTCAAAATTAATAGGAGCAAATAAAGCATTATGTTTTATTTCGATTGTAATGTTTTTAATGATTGGATTATTCTCTTCTTGCGACCCTAAAATTGCAGATGAAAGCCTCTATACATTTACTGACAAAATGATGGGACAATACCTTAAGGATTCAACAGATTTCTCCGAATTTGCAAAACTTCTGGATACAACTAAAGTAAATGGATTGCTAAATTCTTATGGAACATATACTTGTTTTGCTCCTGATAATCAGGCTATGTTTAATTATTACCATTTAAAAGGTAAAAAGGCGTTGACTGATTTTTCGTTGGACTCGATGAAACTGATAGCATACTATCATCTAATCAGTGGTTCAGTATTGAAATACTCAGATTTGGGGAAAGGGCAACTCCCCGAACTAACTATGGGCGAAAGATACCTTACTATATCAGTCGATAGTGTTACAGGGGCTCTTAAAATTAATAATGCAGCAGAAATAATTAAACATGACATACTTGTTCATAACGGTATAATTCATAAAATAAATCATGTATTGGATCCAACAAGCTTTGGAATAGTAGAAGAAATTTCTAAGAATTCTTTATTCACAGTATTTTATCGGGCTCTGATAGAAACTCACATGTCTGATTCTTTGATGAAAGACAGAGATAAAAGTTATAATTCATTGCTTTACACAAGTTTAATATCCGTTTCGTACGAACAGGCAATAGCCAATAACAACTGGTATTTTCAACAATTGCCAACTGCCAGAAAATATGGATATACAGTTTTGATTGAAAGTGATGAAACTTATCACAGTTATAACATTTTTACGTTGGAGGATTTGAAAAATTATGCCAAAACTGTTTATGATGAAGTATATCCCGAAGATGCCGGAATATCAGATGTGACAGATCGCAGAAATAGTTTAAACAGGTTTATATCCTATCACTTAATTAATAAAAGACTGAGTGTTAGTGGATTGATTGACAAATATAATATGTATTCAAATTCACACATGATTGATAAAGCTGGGCTGAATATATATGAATATATTGAAACGATGTGTCCCGGTACATTGATTGAAGTTACCCGTAAAGGTGGAACTAATGAAACAAATTTAATAAACAGAATACCGGAAACGGATAAATCAGTTACTGTTTTACTTTCAAACTCCGACAAAGATGCCACTAATGGTGTGTATCACCAATTGACAGGAATACTTACATACAATAAGGAGTTTCATAATGTTATTTCAAGTAAAAGATTGCGTTTCGATGCAGCAAGTTTCTTCCCCGAACTTACAAACAATGATATGAGAGGTAAAGGTAACACTGCACCGAATAGTCAATTCCTTTTACCAAAAGGGTATGTTGAACGTATCAGTTGTTCTGACGAAACTGTTGTAGGATACCTTACACCCTATACAAAGTATCAGGATTATCAGGGTGATGAGATTTTCCTGAATGCCACATCCGGTAAATTGTATAACTTCACAATTACAACGCCCCCAATTCCGGCAGGGAATTATGAAGTAAGATTTGGATACCTGACAAATGGTAAAAGAGGTGTGGCACAATTGTACTTTGATGATGTTCCATGCGGTGTTCCACTTAATATGAATACTTATGCCACCAACATATCAATAGGCTATGAATCACCCGGTACCAATGCAGCCGATCCAAATGGATATGAAAATGATAAGATGATGAGAAACCGTGGCTTTATGAAAGGTCCTGCTTGCTTTAAAGTTGTGGTAACCGGATGGTCTTCGGGTCAGAATGCGAGATATAGTAGTGCTGCATTAAGGAAAATTATCGGTATTTATACTTTCCCCACTGCTACAAATCATAAATTTATGGTAAAAGGATTAAGTACAGGTGAATTTATGTTCGATTATATGGAATTTATACCAACGAGTGCAATAGAAGCCGAAGATATATACTAAAAGGTGAAAGAAATGTCAATGCTTAAATAATTATATAATATGAAATTTACAAATAATTATCCAGTTTTAATCATAATTCTGTTCATGAATATTACATTTTTTTCTTGTAAGGATGAATGGAACGATCATTATTCTGCAACATCACTTCAGAAAAGCGATATGACTTTATATCAATATATTCATTCAAGACCAGACTTTGCTAGATTTGATTCTATGTTACACCGAACGGGTTATGATTCTATCCTTAATCAATCACAAACCTTTACTGTGTGGGTTCCGCTTGATTCAACGCTGGTAAATGTGAACCTGAATGATTCTGTTGCTATCAGAAGAATAGTAGAAAATCATATTACTAAATATTCACACCCTACAGTTGAAATACACAATGCAAATAAGGTTATGACCATGATAAATAAGAAGTTATTGACTTTTGGGATGACAAATGGAAAGTTATCATTAGATGGTAATATTATAGTTGAGCCAGATCATGCAATGAAAAATGGGATTATACATGTAATAAATAAATTTGTACCATATAAAACTAATTTTTGGGAATTTTTAAATGAAGCAACTGGAATTGATGAATTTAAAAGCTATATCAACTCTCTAACTACCAAAGAATTAAATACTAATTTGAGTTATAACAATGGTGTGTTTGTAGACTCTGTTTTCAAATACACAAACAAAGTAACTGATAATCTCGCTGCATTGTCGAACGAGGATAGTATTTATACTGCTTTATTCCCAACAAATACGGCCTGGAATGAAGCATATAGCAGAATATCACCCTATTTCAATAGTCTCCCGGATAAAAAATTACCCAATGATAGTGGTGCTATTTATCAGGATAAAATAACAAAATGGACGCTGGTTCGGGATGTTTTTTTCAGAGGAAATCTGAGAGTACCGGTTGGAGTTCCTTCCTTATTATCAACTTATGGAACTGAATTTGTAAGTCCTGATCGATTGTTTAGTGGTTCTCAATCACACGAAATGAGCAATGGAACTTGTTATAAAACAGATCTTTTGAATTATACGGCAACAGAAACATGGAATAAAAAAATTGTAATTGAAGCAGAAAGTTCATATTATGGAAGGACATTTTCAAACTATGCAGGGTCTAATGTTTCAAGTAT
>CAIKVR010000236.1 GCA_903830915.1 uncultured Bacteroidales bacterium | reverse complement strand
GTGCAAAATTATCTGTCATACGTTTTTTTATTTACTAAACAACCAAAGTTACTCTTTGTTCAATTATAATTAGATGAATAAATTGTAGGATTAAAAAAACAAGTACTTTTACAAAAAATCAAATTCTTATGAATTCAACTATATTCAAAAAAAAGCGGGTAGTAACATTTGTACTAAGTCTTTGCACAACTTTCCTTATTTCCCAGTCCACTTTGATTCAGTTTAATGTGAACATGAAACAACAAATTTCGTTGGGTAATTTCAAACCAGCTGCAGATTTTGTTGATATTGCAGGAACATTCAATAGTTGGGGTTCCACCAAGATGACAGATAGCAATAAAGACAGCATTTATAGTGCTTCAATAACACTTAATGTAGGTGATAATATAGAATTTAAATGCCGTATAAATGGCTTGTGGACTGGGTTAGAGGAATTTTCGGGTGGCGGTCCGAATCGTACTTATACTGTGGTTAAAGATGGTGTGTTGAATTTTTGGTACAGCGATGTAATTCCTTCCAATGTGTTGTTAGTGGCAATTCAGGCCTCGGCACGTTCTATTATTCCCGGTCAGTCTGTTCAGTTCATGGATAAATCAAACGGTTCTCCGGTTTCGTGGGAATGGACTTTCCAGGGAGGAAATCCTGCCCGCTCTCAGATAAAAAACCCTGTTATAAGCTATGCTGCAGCCGGAAGTTATCCGGTAACACTCAAAATAAAAAACAGTGCCAACGATTCATTAACTCAAACTTTCAGCGATTATATCAGCGTGACTAATAATACTACTTACTGGTGGAATGATGCTGTATTTTACGAAGTCTTTGTCCGCAGTTTCTATGACCAAAACGGTGATGGTAAAGGTGATTTAAAGGGACTCACATCTAAACTCGATTACCTGAATGATGGTGATTCGACCACACATACCGATTTGGGTGTGACAGCACTTTGGTTGATGCCTATTATGGAGTCGCCAAGTTATCACGGCTATGATGTAACCAATTATCGAACCATTGAGAGTGATTATGGTACAAATGCTGATTTTCAGACCTTCATTCAGGAAGCTCACAAACGGGGTATTAAAGTGATAATCGATCTAGTTATGAATCATACTTCCGATCAGAATTCATGGTTTATTCAATCTGCAGCTAACCCAACTTCTATTTATCGAAACTGGTACAGATGGAGTACGACTAATCCCGGAGGTTCATGGAATATGAAAAACGGTTCATATTATTACTCCGTATTTGGAAGTGGAATGCCCGATTTGAATTATGCCGATACGCTTGTGAAAAAAGAAATGTTTGATGTGGCCCGCTACTGGTTGCAGGATATGCATGCCGATGGTTTCCGCTTGGATGCGGTGAAGTATATCTTCGAAACAGCCACTCAAACCGAAGATGTTCCGGCTACCTTCCAGTTCTGGAAAGATTTTCGTGCGTATTATAAAACCGTAAATGCCGATGCTTTTGCAGTGGGTGAAGCCTGGACCTCGACCAATATTATAAAGAAATACGTCGAAAACAACGGACTGGATTATTGTTTTGAATTTAATATGGCAAGTGCTTTGGTAAATGCTGCCAACAACGGCGATGCTGCCACTCTGCAAACTGCTGTTGAAACAGCGATGTCAAGTTATCCGTATTTACAGTTTGGAACATTTCTTACAAATCACGACCAGGATCGTGTTATGACTTTATTGGGAAATGATGTTTCTAAAGCGAAACTTGCAGCACAACTTTTGTTGACATTGCCAGGAATCCCATTTATGTATTATGGAGAAGAAATTGGTACATTAGGTCCGAAGCCAGATGAGAATATACGAACTCCTTTGCAGTGGAACAATAAAGCAAATGCAGGTTTTACAACCGGAATACCCTGGCGAGCCCCACAAACCGACTACACAACCAAAAACATTGCTGCTCAACAACAAGATAGCACTTCGCTTTGGACAACTTACAATAAATTGATTCGATTGAGAACCAACGAATCGGCTTTACGTCGGGGAAACTATCTCAGCATTCCAACTAATTCTTCGTCGGCTTTAGTATTTATGCGTCAATATAATAATGAAACCATTTTTGTAGCTTCCAACCTTAGTGCCAATGATTTGAGCAATATTAACATCAGTTTTTATCCGGGCACTTTAGCATCCGGTAATTATGTGCTGAAAAATTTATTAAATGGGATTACTCAGGAAATTGTTGTGGCAGCGGATGGTAGGGCCACAAATCAGAATATTGGCAGTTTAGCAGCTCGTACAACAGCTGTGTATAAGGTTCAGTCATTAAGTTCGGGACTTACAGAGTCCGGAACAAATAAGTTGCATATATACCCCAATCCGGCTAGAGATGTAATAAATATTCAGCTTGATAGCAATATTTCAGGGAATGCATTTGTTTGTATTTCTGATTTATCCGGTAAATTACTTAAAAATATACAACTATGTAGCTCATCCACTGTGTTGGTCGATGATATTCAACCCGGATTTTATATCATGAAAGTAACTGATGGCAATAATTCACGAACCGGAAAAATTTTAATTGAAAGATAGAAGAGAAAAACCTGAAATTTTCTTTATCAAAATACGTTTCTTAGTACAAAAAAGGCCTCACGGAAAGTGAAGCCTTTAAAAATTTATCTGAATTTTTCTACTTTCAGACTTAATAACTTTACAAACTCAATACGCTCTTGCAAATACCACCCGTTGTGCCGAAGGTTTACCGGTAACCATACATATGCCCGGAGTGGTATCGCCATTCAGCGGAATACAACGAATGGTAGCTTTGGTATCTTCTTTTATTTTTTCTTCCGTTTCGGGTGTTCCGTCCCAGTGGCACATCAGGAATCCGCCTTTTTCAATTTCTAATTTGAATTCGTCGTAGGAGTTTACTTCACGGGTAACGGAAGCACGGTAATCAAATGCTTTTTGGAAAATATTAGCCTGTATGTCTTTTAGCAACTGAGCGATATAACTTTCAATACCATCAATTGAAACGGTTTCCTTGCTTAAAGTATCTCGACGGGCAACTTCCACGGTTCCGTTTTCCAAATCGCGTGCACCCATTGCAAGTCGAACAGGTACGCCTTTCAGTTCGTATTCGGCAAACTTCCATCCGGGTTTTTTATTGTCGTTGTTATCATATTTCACACTGATGCCTAGTGCTTTCAGTTTAGGAATGATTTCGTCTACTTTTTCACTGATGGCAAATAGTTGCTCATCGTTTTTATAAATAGGTACAATTACCACCTGAAAAGGAGCGAGGTTAGGAGGGAGTACCAGCCCATTGTCATCCGAGTGAGTCATTATTAGCGCACCCATCAATCGGGTAGAAACGCCCCACGAAGTTGCCCACACGTAATCCAGTTTGTTGCTTTTATCCACGAAAGTTACATCAAAGGCTTTGGCAAAATTCTGTCCGAGGAAATGTGAAGTTCCTGCTTGTAATGCTTTGCCATCCTGCATCAAAGCTTCAATACAGTATGTATCCAATGCACCTGCAAAACGTTCGTTTGCCGATTTTACGCCTTTTAGTACTGGAACAGCCATAAAACGTTCGGCAAAGTCGGCATAAACTTCAAGCATTTTGCGGGCTTCTTCCACAGCTTCGGCTTCGGTAGCATGTGCGGTGTGACCTTCCTGCCAAAGAAATTCAGCTGTGCGCAGAAATAAACGGGTACGCATTTCCCAACGAACAACATTGGCCCACTGATTAACCAAAATTGGCAGGTCACGATAGGATTGAATCCAGTTTTTATAGGTACTCCAAATAATGGTTTCGGAAGTTGGACGAACAATCAGTTCTTCTTCCAGTTTGGCAGACGGATCTACAATCAGACCATTTCCATTCGGATCGGCCATTAATCGGTGATGCGTTACTACGGCACATTCTTTGGCAAAACCGTCCACATGTTCAGCCTCTTTACTCAAAAACGATTTAGGAATAAAAAGTGGGAAATAGGCATTTACGTGTCCTGTTTCCTTAAACATACGGTCAAGTTCCGCCTGTATTTTTTCCCAGATAGCGTAACCATAAGGTTTTATAACCATACAACCACGTACGGCTGAGTTTTCTGCCAGGTCGGCTTTTAGCACCAAATCATTATACCATTGTGAGTAGTTTTCACTACGCGAAGTCAATTCTTTTGCCATATTTTCAAATTACGATTTTACAAATTACGATTCTACTAAAATCAACTCACTCGGCTTGACGCATGGCTTGCCAAGAATCAACTGATTAACCAATCCCCAAAACCAGTACAAAGATAATCAATTTTCAGGAAAAAAGTGAATAAGAAGTCGGCAGTTAGCAGTTGAAGTTGGTAAGTATTTAACTTACAGTTTACCATTTATGTTGTCAAAACCTATTTTTCCCATCGTTTCAGCTCAGTATAAAGTCGCTGAATAGGTAATCCCATCACGTTGAAGTATGAACCTTCTATGTGCTCCACACCCACAAAGCCAATCCACTCCTGCACGCCATAAGCCCCTGCTTTGTCGTAAGGTTTATAGTTTTCCAGGTAATAGTCTATTTCCTGTGCGGTAAGTTTGGCAAAATGTACTTCGGTAATTACGTGAAAGGTTTTTCGTTTCGAAATGGTGCTTATGCAAACTCCGGTTATCACTTCGTGGGTTTTGCCCGATAGCGCATTAAGCATTCGTACCGCATCGGCTTTATCTTTGGGTTTGTTGAAAACACTGCCTTCGTGCCACACAATCGTGTCGGCAGTAATCAACAGGGTGTCGATAGTCATTTTTTTGCTGAATGCCTTTGCTTTTTTCTCAGCCAGATACATGGGAATATCCACCCCCACCAGTTGTGATGGATAGGTTTCCTCTACATTAATGTTATGAACTTCGAACGGAATGTTTAAACCACTTAAAAGTTCCTGTCGGCGTGGCGATTGCGACCCGAGAATGATGTGGTATTTATCTAAATGAGAGAGGGTTTGAGCAGCCAAAATTTACTTTACGATAAAGAGATTAAACAAACTGATACCAAAGGTTTTTGCCTCAAGGTAATAAAAAATAAATCCGTACGAAACCCCGATAAGCATGATTATTTTCAGAAGAGTTGATGCTTGATTGTAATCAATACGCTCTTTGGCCATATACAACAGATAAGTCAGAACAATAAAAGGGATTGCAAGTCCGAAAATAATATAGCGCAAAGTAAGTGTTCCTTCAAAATGAATAAATATTGAATTTGCAATAACTAATCCGCATATTGTTACAATAATTAAACCATACAAAAACCATTTTGTTCGTGATATGCCCCAAACTACCGGCATG
>CAIKVR010000235.1 GCA_903830915.1 uncultured Bacteroidales bacterium | reverse complement strand
GTGTATATCCTTCATAATATTATTTGGTAATTGTTTGTATTTGTGTATCATTATACTTATGAATCAGTGCTTAACATGCATTCATATTTGATTATTTTTGAGGAATTTTTGTCAAATGTGTAATGTTTGTGTAACGCAAATGTGTAACATAGGTATGAAATACATATCAATTATCCTTTACAAAAGCCCCCTTTAAAAGAGTAGTGAACACCCGATTGTATTGAGAATTACCAAGTATTTGTGGTCATAACTAATATCCATAAAAGCTAAACTGAAACAAAATTACTAAAATATTTTTGTTGCACACTAATTAGTCAAATAAAAAACAGAATTTGCTGAAATTCAATTAAATCATCCGATTAATATTCTGTGGAAAGTTGAAGTTCCTTCTAGCAAAAGTCTCTATACCGAACAATAAACAGAGTTTCTACAAACAACTCGTGTTTAGCTTTTTAAGAACGGATAACAAATCCTTATAATACATACAGTTGGGATTGCAAATCCCAACAACCAGTGAAACCTTTTTCTCTTTTAATAAACATATCCAGAAAGACTGAGTAAATATTGGTAACTGTCTGTTTGAATATCGTTTGATTAATTTTTCATTGCTCACTTTTGGGCACATAAAAAGTGTGGGAACTTTTAAACTTATCATTTCCCTGAGGCTCTAGACTGCCCTACGATGATGATAAGCAACAGCCCCACGCCTATAAAATATAGACATGGAGCGTTTTTTGCTATCATCCCATCGTATAAAATTGTCTAGATTTCAGTGAAGGATAATATTTTAAAACGCTTTGTTTTCTTTTAATGTGTAATGCAATTGTCGCTACAATTGACGAGATATTATACAGAAATAGCTATAAAACTGATTCTATACAATAATTTGCAAATATTCTTAATTATTTTAAATCTGTTGGATTGTACTTCAGAAATTTTAGAAAAAATTTCTGAAGTACTTTTGAAAGCAATCTATTCGCTAAATTTCGGTATTTTGTTGTATTTTTGCAGTGCTTTTTCTGATTCAGTTATCAGATTTCAGCTCTTAGTCATCGGTAGCACTAAACATCCAGAAATGAAATTTCTTCGAATATTATTTCCATTCTTCATTTTTATAGTCTCAACTCTTAATATTTATGCTCAGCCTTCAATGGTTGAACGTCCCCGTTTGGTAGTTGGCATTTTTATTGACGGATTGCAGCAGAAACATATCGATTTGCTGTGGAATTACTTCGACCCGAATGGTTTTAAAAGAATTATCGGACAAGGGGCAAATTGCAGAAACGTGTCGTACAACATTGTTTCAGCTGGAAATGCATCAGATATTGCCAATGTTATGACCGGAACTACGCCCTACTTCAACGGCATTGTGGGAAATAATTACCTAAGCCGAATTGACTATGAACTACAGTCTGTATTGCAGGATGACAATCAGGTGGGTATAGGCACAAAACAAACACTTTCTGCCCATAATTTGCTTTCCAGCACATTTACTGACGAAATAATGCTTGCCAACCCGGGCAAATCGAAAAGTTATACGGTAGCCCTTGGAGCTGAGGAAGCTATCATGTTGGGCGGACATACGGCAAAAAGTGTGGCATGGATTGATGATGTAAATTTTAAATGGATTACCACAGGTTATTATTCCGACGGACTTTCGCACTGGGCAGATGAGATGAATGTGAGTACTTTCGGCAACTATACTTCACGCACCTGGGGACCACTTTACAGCATAAATACGTATCAGAATAAACCTGCTCGTGAAGATAAAAAATGGGGATTTTATTACGACCCTAAAAGTCTTAAAAATAAATCAACACAATCTACCATTATTAGGAATACACCTTCTGCGAATAATCTTATAGCCGATTTAGGCATTAAAATTCTGACTGAAGAGCAGCTTGGTAAAGACATTTACCCCGATGCGTTGATGCTAAATTTCACAGTACGAATTCCTTTTGAAAAAACGCCTGCCATGCAAAGTGCTGAAAAAGAAGATATTTATTTGCGCTTGGACAAAGATATTCAAAATTTGTTGCAAAAAATTGATGTGAATGTGGGGCTGGATAAAACTCTGATCGTTGTTTTTGGAAATCAGACTTCGGTTCATTCACCGGCAGAGTTGGGTGAAAATAAAATACCGGCAGGTTATTTTAACGCAGACCGCTCATTGGCTTTGCTGAGTTCTTATTTAATGGCGCTTTATGGAAACGAGAAATGGATAACGGGCTATTATGGTAAAAACATCTTTTTAAACAGAGAAAAAATTTCACAGAAAAAACTGAATTTCAGTGATTTTCAGAAGAAAGTATCGGAATTTATGCATGAGTTTGAAGGTATTCAGGCTGCTTATACTTCCGATCAGATAATCAATTCAGTCGGAAATCAGGATAGTGAGATTTCAAAACTACGCAATTCAAGTAATAAAAATTTTATAGGTGATATAATCTTTACACTGTTGCCTGGCTGGTTGGAAGTAGATAATAAAAATAATCCGGTGGGTGAATCAAATGCGCTGATTTCATATACTCCAGTATATTTTTACGGTTGGAACATAAAACCACAAACCGTTTCCACATCTTATCACAGCACTGACATTGCACCAACAATTTCCCGAATACTTGATATAGCAATGCCAAATGCCTGTATCGGTAAACCGATTGAATTCGCCCCCTACCCCCCCCAAAAAAAAGGGGACTTATAAATACATTACCATGCAAAAAACAGACACAAACCAAAAAATAACAAATCCTACTCCCCTTTCGGGGGCTGGGGGGCTTCGATTCAATTTTGATGAAGTAATTGACCGAAAAGGTACAGGTGCTATTAAACTGGAACGTTGTAAAACGCTATTTGGAACAGAAGATGTGCTGCCCCTATGGGTCGCTGATATGGATTTCCGCACACCGGACTTTATTTTGGATGCTATTCGTCAGCGATTGGAGCATCCTATTCTGGGTTATACCATGCCTCCCAAAAACTATTATCCGCTCACAATAAAGTGGATTAAGGATCACCACAATTGGGATGTAAAACGTGACTGGGTGGGTTTTCTGCCGGGTATAGTTCCCGGTCTTGCATTTGCGGTGCAATGTCTCACCGAAACGGGTGATGAAATCATCGTACAAACACCTGTTTATTATCCATTTTTCCATGTTGTCGAAAATAATAACCGCGTATTGGTAAATAATCAACTGAAAGAAGCTGACGGTAAATTTGTTATGGATTTTGACGATTTGGAAAAGAAATTCACGTCAAAAACCAAGCTTTTTATACTTTGCAATCCACATAATCCCGGTGGACGTGTGTGGACAAAAGTTGAATTGGAACGGTTTGCGGCTATTTGCGAAAAACACAATGTAACAATTGTCTCGGATGAAGTTCATGCTGACATGATTTTACCGGGAAACACTGCACATACTCCTTTTTCAACTGTTTCCGACTGGGCTGAGCAACACACAGTTACGTTTATGGCACCCACCAAAGTTTTCAATATGCCGGGACTTATCAGTTCTGCATACATTATTCCAAACCCAGAACTTCGGAGGATATTTGCCGATTATTTGGAAGCTTCAGAAATGAATGCCGGTAATATTTTTGCATATATAGGTGCAGTAGCTGCATACGAACATGGTGAAGAATGGCGGGTTAAAATGCTTGATTACGTTCAGGCAAATATAAAGTATGTTGTTGATTATCTGAAAATGAATATTCCACAGGTGAAGCCGATGATTCCGGAAGCATCGTTTCTGATTTGGTTAGATTGCAAAGAACTCGGCATGGAAACCGATGAGTTACATCAGTTTTTTTCACTGAAAGCCGGACTTGGACTAAACAAAGGAACTATCTTTGGTGCAGGTGGCGAATATCACCTTCGGTTGAACGTGGCATGTCCGCGCAGTATTTTGGAACAAGCTATGACTCAACTAAAAGTAGCAGTAAGCAATAAAAAGTTGACAGTTGTCAATTGACAGTTTAAAGCTACTAACTTTTTATAATATCATAGCATTCAACTAATTTTTCAACTATAAATTATCAACTATCAATTGTCAACAGTCAATTATCAATTGTCAACTTTAAACTGTCAACTAAAATCATGGATGTAAAAATTGAATCTTCGTGGAAAGCTGTTCTCCAACAGGAATTTGATACGGAATATTTTGCAAACCTCACCGAATTTGTAAGAAATGAATACCGGACTAAGAAAATTTTTCCTCCTGCCTCGTTGATTTTCAATGCATTTGATCAATGTCCATTCGATAAAGTGAAAGTAGTAATTATTGGACAAGATCCGTATCATGGCGATGGGCAAGCTCACGGGCTTTGCTTTTCGGTAAACGATGGCATTGACTTTCCACCTTCTCTATTGAATATTTTCAAAGAAATTGACCGTGATTTGGCTAAGCCAATGCCAAAAAGTGGCAATCTTATCCGATGGGCTCAACAGGGAGTTTTGCTCCTCAATGCTACTCTCACTGTTCAGGCTCATGCTGCAGGTTCGCATCAGGGCAAAGGTTGGGAAACTTTCACCGATGCTGTAATCCACAAACTTGCTTCCGAAAGAGAACATTTAGTATTTTTACTTTGGGGATCCTATGCTCAGAAAAAAGGAGAATTTATCGATTCAAAGAAACATTTAATTTTAAAATCTGTGCACCCTTCACCCCTTTCAGCTTATCGCGGATTTATCGGTAATAATCATTTTTCACTAGCCAATAAATACCTAAGAGAAAAAGGAATTGATGAAATAAACTGGTAAAAAAAAATTCACAAACCATGCATTTTGAAAAAAGAACAAATCATTAATAGTTATTTTAGAAGCATAGCTACAAAGAGTTTCTCAATAGACATTTTTTATACAAGTTATTCGTTTTTTCAAAACCATTTCTCATATAACCTTTATGTCGAAGCAAATTTTTATCAATCCGTTTAAATTCTTAAATCGATTTATTGTTGTGAAATATATATTTTGAAAACTGCTCAGATTTCTTTACTTTTGCAACTCAAAAAAACTAAAAACAACCTATGAATATTCTTCTCCTTGGATCTGGCGGACGTGAACATGCGATAGCATGGAAAATAGCCCAAAGTCCTAAACTCAACCAACTTTTTATTGCTCCTGGAAACCCTGGGACAGCTTCTGTGGGTATCAATTTGCAAATTGCTGCCGATAACTTTCCCGCTCTCAAAGAGGCAATACTGAAAAATAATATCGACCTGATTGTAGTTGGTCCGGAAGTTCCACTGGTAAAAGGTGTGGTGAATTTTTTTGCAACCGATGAGAAAACAAAAAAAATCCCTGTAATTGGTCCGGATAAAATTGGTGCTCAACTGGAAGGAAGTAAGGATTTTTCCAAAAAGTTCATGTTCCGCCATAATATCCCCACAGCAGCCTATTTTAGTGTTACTTCAGTCAATATCGAAGATGGTGTAAATTTCTTAAAATCGCTCGAAGCACCTTATGTACTAAAAGCTGACGGGCTGGCTGCTGGAAAAGGCGTTTTAATTCTGAATGACATACAGGAAGCAATCAACGAACTGCGTTCCATGCTTGATGGAAAATTTGGGGCTGCAAGTAAGACTGTAGTTATCGAAGAATTTCTTTCGGGAATTGAATGTTCGGTTTTTGTAATTACCGATGGCAAAAATTACAAAATTCTACCCGAAGCAAAAGACTACAAACGCATTGGTGAAGGAGACAAAGGTCTGAATACCGGTGGGATGGGTGCAGTTTCGCCTGTTCCGTTTGCTGATGCAGATTTTATGCAGAAAGTTGAAGATCGAATCATTAAACCAACCGTTGAAGGACTTAACAGCGAAAGCATTATTTATAAAGGATTTATCTTTTTCGGACTAATAAAAGTAAAAGGCGAGCCTTACACCATTGAATACAACGCTCGTATGGGTGATCCTGAAACCGAAGTGGTGATGCTGCGTCTTAAATCTGATTTGGTTGATTTGCTCGAAGGAGTTGCAGAAGGCAATTTGAATGAAAAAACGGTGGAATTTGATGACCGTACTGCGGTGACAGTTATGCTGGTTTCGGGTGGTTACCCTGAAGATTTTGAAAATGGTAAAGTAATTACAGGGCTGGATGAAGTGAAGAACAGCATAGTTTTTCATGCAGGAACTACTGAAATTGATGATAACATAGTAACAAACGGTGGTAGAGTTTTAGCGATAAGTTCCTACGGAAACACAAAAGATGAAGCACTTGCAACTTCGTTTGAAAATGCTCAAAAAATAACTTACGAAAAGAAATACTTCCGTAGTGATATTGGGTTTGATTTGTAGAGCCACAATCCAAAAAGGGTAACAAATAATGAAATTAAAAAATGTAATACTAATTACAATCTCCCCTTTAAGGGTTTGAGGTCTTTTTATTTGATGGCACATGGCAAAAATACTTGTAATAGACGACGAACGCAGCATCCGTAACACACTGAAAGACATTCTGGAGTTTGAAAAACATCAGATTTCTTTGGCTGAAAATGGTAAACAAGGCTTAGAAATTGTACAAAACAATGTATTCGACCTGATTTTTTCGGACATAAAAATGCCTGAAATGGATGGAATTGAGCTACTTGTGTCATTAAAAGAATCTGGTATTGAAGCACCTGTTGTTATGATTTCCGGTCACGGAAACATTGAAACTGCTGTAGAATGTATAAAAAAAGGAGCATTCGATTTTATTACCAAGCCTATTGACCTGAACCGACTACTTATAACAGTTCGGAATGCCCTTGAGAGAAATACCCTGGTTACTGAAACAAAAACGCTTAAAAAGAAAATTGCCAAACGCCACCAAATGATTGGTGAATCACCTGCAATTCAGAAAGTCAGAATGATGATTGAACGTGTTGCACCCACCGATGCTCGCGTGCTGATAACCGGTGAAAACGGAACTGGCAAAGAAATTGTTGCCCGTCTGCTTTACGAAGGAAGTAACCGAACCGACGCTCAGTTTGTAGAGGTAAACTGCGCGGCAATACCTTCTGAGTTAATTGAAAGCGAATTGTTTGGACACGAAAAAGGATCATTCACTTCAGCCATAAAACAACGCATCGGGAAATTTGAACAAGCTGATGGGGGAACAATATTTCTGGACGAAATAGGCGATATGAGCCTTTCAGCACAAACCAAAGTCCTTCGGGTTTTGCAGGAAAACGAACTTACCCGTGTGGGAAGCGACAAATGCATTAAAGTGAATGTCAGAGTATTTGCTGCTACAAATAAAAATCTCAAAAAAGAAATTGAACTTGGTAATTTTCGTGAGGATTTATTCCATCGCCTCAATGTAATTCCAATTTATGTTCCCGCTTTGGGTGACAGAATAGAAGACATACCATTACTTGTAAAACATTTCTGCGAACTTATTTGCGGTGAGCAGGGAATACAACCAAAAACATTTGAAACACCAGCTATAGAATTACTTCAAAGTCGCTTATGGACAGGAAATATTCGAGAATTGCGCAACGTAGTGGAACGTTTAATCATTCTGGGTGGTAATATGATTAGCAAAGAAGATGTGGAAATGTTTGGGTAAATAAGTAATATCTTAAGGGATATTTAGTCAAAGTAAGGTAAAAGTTATAAGTTATTCCTATTTTTGAGCCCAAATTATTGTTCACAAAATAATCATAACTACTATACTCTTTTATGAGGAAGCTTTTGCCATTAAAGAATTGAGGTGATTTCCTGAGTAACCTATTTTTTAAATTTCAACAGTTTTTCAATTTTAGCTTTAAAACTGATATTTTCCATAAAACCACTAAAATTCTCAGAACCTGGTCCATAAGCATACACTGGAACAGGAACTCCGCTGTGGTTTTTGGTGCTGTATAACACCTTCAGCTTGTCTGTACCTACCTCACCATCAATAATAGTCATTCCACCGGTTTCGTGGTCGGCAGTAATTATTACCAGCGTGTTTCCATCTTTTTTTGCAAAATCCAATACCTTACCAATGGTTTGGTCGAAATCGAGCATTTCCTTCATTAACTGAACATAATTATTGTTGTGGCAAGCCCAATCGATTTGGGAACCTTCCACCATAAGGAAAAATCCCTTTTTATTATTGCTAAGGATGTTTAAAGCGGTTTGTGTAGCATCAGGAAGCATAGTTCCACGTTCAGGCATTCCGGGATTTTGATCCTCGTAGAGTAAACCGGCTAATTTTCCGTGAGTTACTGCTTTTACTTCGTCGAGTGTATAAGCTATTTTGTATTTTTTTTCTCTTAGTTCAGCAGTCAGGTTTCGATCATCAATCGTGCGGTCATCAAAGTATTTTCGTCCACCACCAATAAACACATCAATGTCAGTTTTCAAATAGTCAGTTGCAATTTCTTCGTTCATTTCCCTATTCACCTGATGGGCAATGTACGAAGCAGGAGTAGCATGCGTGAGTGCGCAGGCAACCACAATTCCAGTCGATAGTTTGAATTTCGAAGCTTCTTCCAGAATAGATTGAACCGCCACTGAATCGGGGTTCATTCCAATCATGTGATTGCGGGTTTTTACCCCACACGCCAATGCGGTTCCACCTGCTCCTGAATCAGTCGTAAAATTATCGGCAGAATATGTTTTAGAAAATCCGATAGTGGTGCATCGTTCAAGTTCAAGATGATTTCTGTTAGCCATCATTCCTGCATAAACCTGTGCAAGCCCCATACCATCACCTATCATAAAAACTACATTTTTAGGTGTTTTTTGAGAAAAAGCAGATTGAATGAGAAATACTGACAATATGATAATCAGCAGCTTATTAGGTGTTTTATTCATTGTAAATTATGCATTATTAATTGAAAATTAGTAATTAAATTATTCAGCAGACAATGCTCTGGAAATGCCAAGCAGTTCGGTTTTGATTTTTTTCAAACGCTCAACCACTTCCTGTTGTTTAGCAATTACATCTTTTTTTTGTCCAAGTCGTCGTTTTGCACCTGGTAAAGTAAGTTTCTGATCATTTATCAGATAAATTATTTGCTTGATTAACTGAATATCATCGGGTGTATAAAAACGGGTGCCTTTTTCATTTCGTTTCGGCTTAAGCTCCTTAAATTCTTTTTCCCAAAAGCGCAAGTTGGATTGGTTCACTTTGAACATTTCCGCCACTTCCGAAATTGAATAATACAACTTTTCCATTGATATTGGGTGATTGGGTGATTGGTTATTTGATTTATTGGAACTATCTACTATAAACTACTAACTATAAATTACTTAACTATCTTCAATACTTGCCCTTTTTTTACTTTATTTCCCTTGATATTATTCCATGATTTCAGTTTCTTTACAGAAACACCGTTTCTGGCAGCTATAGAACTCAGAGTCTGACCAGATTTCACTTTGTAATGAATTACCTTACCCGATAAAACCGGTTCAGTGGCTGCTTGCTGTACCTCGATCTGTGTACGACGGTTGTTTATCAGTTCGTCAGCACGATAAGCAGCAATTTCATCCTGTTTTTGAATGAACAAGTTAGCCAAAGTTAATGGTAGACAAAGTGCATAAGGCTTTATATCGCCCGGAATAATATCTTTCCGGTATTGTGCATTAAGTAACCGAATTTCCTCTATGGGAAGTTCGAGAATAGCAGCAATTTGTTCTAAATGAATACGTCGATGAATCATTACAGTATCAGTAAGAACCGGCATATTTACAGTAGCTGCACATAGATTATGCTCGGCAGCATAATGCATAGAATAGTTAGCTGCTATAAAAACAGGCACATAACTTCTCGTTTCTTTTGGCAGATAAGGATAAATAGCCCAGTAATCACGCTTTCCAGACCGTCGCATAGCTTTGCTTATATTGCCCGGGCCACAATTATACGAAGCGATAACCAGATTCCAGTCGCCGTAGATAGAAAATAAATCTTTCAGAAAATGAGCTGCCGCATTGGTTGCCTTTACCGGCGATAACCGTTCATCTACCAAACTATTTATTTCCAAACCATACATCCTTCCGGTGCCAATCATCAATTGCCAAAGTCCAGCTGCTCCCATTCGTGAAACAATAGTTGTATTCAGAGCCGATTCAATAATAGAAAGGTATTTTAGTTCGAGAGGAAGATTATTTGCACCCAATACTTGTTCAAACATCGGAAAATAATAATTACTCATACCCAAAAGATATTCCACCTGCCGACGTTTTCTGGTGGTGTACAAATCAATGAACGTACGCACCGCTGGATTATAGGGCATTTCCATCAGACAGGGCATTTGCGATAACCTGAGTTTGTAAACTGAGTCTGAAACAGGTGCAATATCAATGGCTGACCGGCAGTTTGAAGGTGTGGAATGTCTGATTGCCCAGGACTGGAGCATGAAATCAAGCGTATTGTCAAATTCGGCAGGAACATTGAGGCTTGAATCTGATACAACTGATTTAATTTTACTCTCACTGTTTTCAGTTTTTTTTATTTGTGAGAACAAACACAGAGTACTGAGAATCAGGAGTAAAAAAAATAGTTTGAATCGTTTAATGTTCATGGACATAAATTCTATTTCAGGTTAATGCTGCACTGAAGTCCCAATGCATTAGGAGATCCAACTTCAGGTTTGAATAACGTTGGCTGAACACGCAAGGATAAATCCGGGCTAATATCAAAATCATACAATTGAGCATCTACAAAAGCATCAATTATGGTGATAGCATAATAACCTACTGATAGAATAACACTTAAATCACGATACCGACGGTAATTTTCCTGCTTAGTGTTTAGAATAGATTTAAATGATTCAGTACCTCCATAAGAATCAACAGTTCTACCTTTGGGGATTAATAATAAGTAACTGTTTGTTGCCGGGTCTGTATCAACAATATCCCTATAAGCATTCAGATAAGTCTGATACATGGTTGAATTCCATGAAACCGCATAAGCACAACCTAAAAATCCGCCGTAAACAATGGGTAGTTTCCAGTATTTGTGATTCATTATCTGACCAAAACCGGGAATAATAGCAGCCATCCAAACAACTTTGCCCGGATCGGGTCTGAAAGGCTTTAATTTAGTTGTATCAATTGCCTGAATGGCTTTTGTGAGTACTTTTTCAACCCGTTTATTTTTCAATGTATCGTTAGGCAATTGCTTTTTGTCAACCACCTGAGCCTGAACAACGAATGAAATCAGGAAAAATAAAAGAAAAGATATTCTACGGGTTACGAACACGAAAATGCTTTTATATTTTATCTAATAATTCCATTATCCCTGCAAGTTCTTCATCGTTGGCAAAAGGAATGGTAATTTTACCTTTACCATCAGGGTTGCATGTAAACTGTACTTTTGTTCCAAATACCTGACTTAACTGTTCTTGCAAGTTTTCAAATTCAGGTAACTTTTTCACAGGATTTACTGCTGGAGTTTTTATTTTTAAATCAAAACTGCCAATCTCTCCATATAAACGAACCAATTCTTCTACTTTTCGTACAGAGAATGCATTTTCAAGAATCAACTCATACAATTGCAATTGAGCAGCCGGATCGGATAATCCCAAAATAGCACGGGCATGTCCCATATCAATTTTCTTATCTTTTATCCCCATCTGAATTTCAGCCGGAAGGCGCAACAGACGCAGGTAATTGGCAATAGTTGCACGTTGTTTTCCCACTCGTTCGCTCAATCGTTCCTGTGTAAGCTTATATTCTTCCATCAAACGGTAAAATGTGAGTGCTATTTCGATGGCATTCAGGTCTTCACGCTGTATATTTTCAATTAGAGCCATTTCCATAACCTGCTCATCAGCAGCAGTTTTCACATAAGCCGGAATGGATTTAAGACCAATCAGTTTCGATGCTCTGAACCTTCGTTCGCCGGCAATAATGAGATAAGTTCCATCATCGTTTTTTCGCAATGTTATGGGCGAAATAACACCCAGTTCGCGTATAGAAGTTGCCAGTTCCGTTAATGAATCCTCATCGAAATGAGTACGTGGTTGATTCGGATTTGCAAAAATCAAATCAAGCTCCACCTCATTAATTGACGATGAACCACCCGTACTTATATGCTCGGTATCAATAAGTGCTCCCAAGCCTTTTCCTAATCCTGTAATATGTTTTGCCATAAATTCTTTTTTTCAATTCCCAATTCCCAATTCCCAATGAATATGTATTTTATTGGTAATTGAAAATTGACTAATCTGAAATTACTTGTGTTTCTCAATCAGTTCTTTCGCCAAATCCATGTAATTCGACGAACCTTTTGATTCTGCATCATAAAGCAAAACCGGTTTACCATGACTTGGTGCTTCACTTAAACGCACATTGCGGGTAATAACTGCTTCAAATACCATACCCTGAAAATGTTTTTTCACTTCGGCATATACCTGATTTGCTAAACGCAATCGATTATCGTACATCGTAAGTAAAAACCCTTCAATTTCGAGAGCAGTATTTAATTTACTTTTTATTATCTTGATGGTATTCAACAATTTACTAATTCCTTCCAGCGCAAAATACTCACATTGCACCGGAATAATTACTGAATCAGATGCTGTCAAAGCATTTACCGTAATCAGTCCTAACGATGGTGAACAATCTATTAGCAAATAATCGTAATCTGATTTTACTGTAGCCAGAATATTTTTCATAACCCTTTCCCGATTGTCCATATTCAGCATTTCAATTTCAGCTCCTACCAAATCAATATGTGAAGGTAACACGAACAAATTTTCAACCTCAGTAGGGTGAATAGCCTGAACGGGTGGCACATTATCAATGAGACATTCATAAATAGTGAATTCAAGTGAGCGGATATCTATTCCCAATCCAGACGAAGCATTCGCTTGCGGATCAGCATCTATCAATAATACTTTTTTACCCAGCGAAGCAAGTGAAGCCGCCAGATTGATTGCTGTTGTAGTTTTCCCAACTCCACCTTTTTGGTTTGCCAAAGAAATTATTTTACCCATATTTTGATTTCTATCGTTTAACTATTCAATTTAATTACTCCAAAAACCGCTTGTTCCTATTATCCTGATTGTCAACAAAATTGGTCAGAGCAACTAGTTTTATATACCGAATGGCAAAGATAATAAAATAAATCCACCCACTCAACTGTACAAATGACTGTAAAAAAGAAATAAGCTTTTTTAAGGCAAATATAATATATACAAACCATAAAATAGAGATAACAAACTGAAAATCAAATAATAGAGTTACTAAAACTGGAATTGTGGTTTAATAACTTTGAAACAAACAGATAATCAATCGTTTGAAAAATTGCTTATCTTTGTAAGCTTTTAAACAATGATTCAAATTGCAAAGCTGAATGAAAAGTAAACTACTCCGGAACATCATTTTTATAGTATCATTGATGCTGATTCTTGTACTTTCCTGCTTTATTTTCTTCCGAATTGACCTGACTTCCGAAAAACGCTACAGCATATCCGAACAGTCTAAAAATCTGATGACTAAAGTAGAGGAGCCAATAAAAATTACAATTTATCTGGATGGTGATTTGAATTCAGGTTTTCAACGACTTAAGAAATCAACGCAGGAAATGTTAGAGGAACTTTCGGTTTATTCGGATAAGAAAGCCGAGCTCAGGTTCGAAAATCCATCCCTGGCTGAAAATTCGGAACAAAGGGAAAAGAAATATTCCGAACTGGAAGCGGCCGGATTTACACCAACTGCTGTATATGAACACGATAAAGAAGGAAAATCGATTCAGAAAGTAATTTTCCCATGGCTGGAAATGACGTATAAAAACCGTAAAGTTCAGATTTGCCTGCTTAAGAATATCAGGGGTAATTCCGGCGAGGAAAACCTCAATATCTCCATTGAAAACCTTGAATTTGAAATTACCGATGGAATACGCCGGCTTATCAATACTGAAGTAAATAAGATTGCGTACTTAGAAGGACATGGCGAACTTGTTGAAGCTCAAACCTTTGATGTAAATAAATCGTTGAGTCGCTATTTTCAGATTGACCGTGGAATTTTAGGCGGAAATCCCGATATTCTGAAAGATTATAAAGTGGTAATTATTGCCAAACCGACAAAAGCATTCAGCGAGTCGGATAAATTCATTATCGACCAGTATATTATGAACGGTGGACGGGTACTCTGGCTGATAGATGGAGTGAGGATTTCCCGTGAAAATTTATCTTCTTTTGGAAAATCTCCGGCCATTGAACAGGATTTGAATCTGAACGATCAACTTTTCCGTTACGGCGTTCGAATAAATCCGGTACTGCTGCAAGATGTTCAATGTGCTTCGGTTCCTGTGAATGTCGCTCCGGCAGGTACAAATCCTCAGTTTCAACCTATGCCTTTTTACTACGCTCCACTGTTGCTGACTTCGCCCGAACATCCGATAACACGCAATATCACTCAAGTTCGATCAGAATTTAGCTCTGGAATTGATATGGTAGGCGACAACAAACAAGCAATATACCAGGTTTTGCTTGCCAGTTCAGATAATACACACATTTTGGGAACACCTGCAACCATTGATTTAAGTCAGAAATTCAAAGTGAACGACAAAAGCTATTTCAACGTCGGTTATGTGCCTGTTGCAGTGGCTATGGAAGGTAATTTTGAATCCGTTTTTGCCAATCGTATGATGCCAAAAGGTATAACTGCCAATTATCCGATTCGCAAACTCAGCCTGAATACTCGTCAGATTGTTGTAGCTAACGGAGATATCATCCGAAATGAAATTGCACTTAAAGACAGCACTACAATACCTCTCGGCTTCGACCGCTACATGAATCAGCAATTTGGCAACAAGGACTTTATTCAGAATGTAGTACTTTATCTAGCCGATAATGAGGGTTGGATGCAGTTACGAAACCGTGAAATGAAACTAAGGTTGCTCAATAAACACCAGATTGCCGACGAACGTATGCTGTGGCAACTTATTAATGTGCTTACTCCATTGGTTTTATTGCTTATTTTTGGAATAGTTTACCAAATAATCCGAAAAAGGAAATATACTACAAATTAAGAGCTATCGGGTTTTACACTCCACATCTACTTTCAGTGCACAACCTGTACATCCACCACATTTATCGGCAGGACTTGGTTTGCGTGTCAGGGTTTTGTATGTTCTCCAACAAACATAACTCAAAACCGCCATTCCAATTATTAATACGATTATATCTTGCATAAAAAACTGTTTTTTTCTTCTTATTCCCCTTTTGGGGTTAGGGGTCATCCAAAAAGTTGAAATACCCCGAAAGCCATAAGCCAGGCCAGAACCATACTATAACTTGCTGCAAAAAATGCCCAACCCCAGCTGTTTGTCTCATTTTTAATAGCAACAATTGTTGCCAAACAAGGGAAATATATCAGCACAAAAAGCATCATTCCCAACGCAACAACGGGTGTAAATGAGGGTTCTCCATTAGGTTTTATTTCAGACTGAAGTCGTTGCGATAAAGAATCGACTTTTGCATCGCTCGACCCTGTATATAATACACTCAACGTACTCACTACAATCTCTTTAGCTGCTACACCCGAAAGCAACGAAACACCAATCTTCCAATCGAAACCCAGAGGTGCAATGGCCGGTTCAATAAAATGACCTATCTGTCCGATATACGAGTTTTCTTGTTGAGCCATTTGTTGTGTTGCTGTCAGTTTTCCAACATGTTCCGGTTGAGGATAATAGCCTAAAAACCAAACAATAACAGAACCAATCAGAATTATCGTTCCCATTTTTTTCAGGTATTGTTCGCCTTTTTCCCAGGTATGCATCACCATCGATTTCATAGTTGGAACGCGGTAAGGCGGCAATTCCATCACAAAAGGTGTTTCGTCTTTATTAAACATAAACCGTTTCAACAGTCGGGCAATAATAACTGCAAGCGCAATTCCGGTCATGTAAATCCCGAACAAAACCAGTCCGGCATGACTTGGAAAAAATGCTCCGGCCAACAATAAATAAACCGGTAAGCGCGCACTGCACGACATCAAGGGATTTATCAATATGGTTATCATGCGGCTGTTTCGGTTCTCGATGGTTCGGGTGGCCAGAATTGCCGGCACATTACAACCAAATCCCATAATCAACGGAATAAATGATTTACCGTGAAGTCCCATTTTGTGCATAATTTTATCCATTATAAACGCTGCACGAGCCATGTAACCCGAATCTTCCATCAGTGAAATAAAGAAATAGAGAATCAGAATATTCGGCAGAAATACAATCACTCCACCTACTCCACCAATAATTCCGTGAACCAGCAAATCGCGTAACGAGCCATCAGCCATGTTGTTCTGAATCAGATTTCCAAGCCAGTTTACACCTGCTCCAATCCAGTCTTTTGGATATTGTCCCAAGGTAAAAGTGGACTGAAACATGGTGAAAATAAACAGTAAAAATATCGGATAACCCCAGTATTTATGGGTTACAACCGCATCAATTCTGGAAGTTCGTTTATGTTTGTGTTTTTTTCTGCCATTAATAAGCGTTTCTTTCAATGCACCGGCAATAAATCCGTATTTTGCATCGGTAATAGCCGATTCCGGATCTTCTTTCAATTCAGTCCGAAGGCGCTTGACTTCTTTATCACGATATGATATGATTTCTTCAAAATTCGGTAATTCACGGATTACACTTTCAACTTCCTTATCTTTTTCCAGCAATTTGATGGCCAAAAAACGGGTGGAATACAAATCGCGTAAGGATGAATTCCGGGCAATGGGCACCTTCAGTATCTGAATGCTTTTTTCTATCTCCGGACCGTGATTGATATGAATATGGTGAGCCGTTTCGTGGACTTTATGAACACCCACAAAATCCGAAGCATTGTGTTTTTTCTCATGCTGATGGTGCATCTCAATCCGGTGGTGAAATTCATCAATCAAACTATCTTCTTTGATAGCAGGAATAAGAACACCTTCAGCATCAATCACTTCGCTTCCTTCATACAATTTTATAGCAACACGAAACAATTCATCTATACCGATTTTTTTTTTGGCAACGGTAGGAACAAAAGGTATCCCGAGCAGTTTACCAAGGTTTTTATAGTCCAGTTTATCACCGCTCAGTTCAAATTCATCGTACATGTTGAGTGCCACAATGGTACGCACATTCATGTCAATCAGTTGAGTAGTAAGATAGAGATTTCGTTCAAGATTGGTACTGTCAACCACATTGACAATGATGTCGGGCATTTTTTCGGTAATATACTGCCTAACGTATTTCTCTTCGGGCGAATATGCTGACAATGAATACGTTCCGGGTAAGTCAACCAGCGTAAAAGTATAGCCATTGAATTCAAATTCTCCTTCTTTCGATTCAACTGTAACCCCACTATAATTTCCCACATGCTCATGACCACCCGCTGCGAAATTAAAAAGTGTTGTTTTTCCACAATTTGGATTACCAACCAATGCCACCCGAATGTGTTTACGCTGATTCAATGCCATTCGGCGAACTTCTTCCTCGTCGATAAATGCAGCCTGATCTATTGTTGCAGCTTTCAAAGTGCGAGCTTCTTCCTCACTTATCACTTCAATCAACGAAGCTTCGCTCCGGCGTAATGAAACTTCATAGCCCATTACGCTGTATTTAATCGGGTCGTTGAGTGGTGCATTCAGAATAGCTTTCACTACTTTACCTTTCACAAAACCCATTTCTACAATGCGTTTGCGAAAACCACCATGTCCCATTACTTTTACAATGGATGCTTTTTCACCTGTTTGAAGCTCTGATAATTTCACTTGAAAATACTTTTTTCAATTTCACTGCAAAGATACTTATTTATAATGATTCTAAAGAGTTTTTGTTCATAAATTAAACAAAAAATCCCGCAAATTTCAATGAAAGATGCGGGATCTGTTAGTTATATGTTTTTATTTAAAACTTCAATTCCTGAACCTTTAAACCTATATTTCCTTTTACATTAGCTTGAATACGAACCGCTCCCGGCACTAAACTGAGATTAGTTACACTTATGCTGTTCAGTTTTCCCTGCAACGATACACCATCCATAATGCTGTAGTTAGCCATCATCTTGTTCACGTCTGATTTCATTTCTTCTATGTTATCTTTCACTGAATAAGTCAGATACGGACTGAGTTGTTTCAAAATCATCCCGTGAAGCAACCATCCGGCTGTTTTTACCAACGCATCCGATGTTTTTACTTCAAACTCAGGTTCGGTTATTTCAACGGCTGTTTTTTCAGCATTATAGGTCAGATTTCCGGTAAAATAAATGCGTCCTTTCAATGATCCTGTTACATCAGCCATAAAAACAGCTTTTCCGTCGCTGCCATATAACGACAAATCAGTTATGGTAATTGTTTTTCCACCCTGTTCAAATGTCTTTCCAGCCAGTTGTTTCTTGGCAAGTTCGGCTATTTTATCAAAAGTCACATCAGCACCAATATTCAGGTTGAACTGTTGAGCGGGACGGTTTACAAATTTGAAAGCGGGCAATGCAACAGCTGCATTGGGAGTAGGCTGAGCACCGATAAAAGACTCTATCTGAGCATACATGGCCAGTGACATATTTAATTTATTGGCAGTAGTTGTAAATGGCGCAACATAAATATCCTTCGGGGTAATGCGCAGCCACACATTGTTTTCGGCATTTACCTGACGTGGTTTCTGTGCTTCTGTCCATGCCATCGAAATGTATTTTTTTAAGTCCACCATATCACTCAACGATTTGTCTATCTGATTAGAAATCAGCTTGTCGCATTGCGATAGTGCCAAACTTGCAATCGGTGTGACCGGTACATTTACTCCAACAACACTGATTTTCGGAGTTTCAATCCATTCATATCCTGAACCGGTGGTTTTTGAAATCAATTTCCAGTTTTTATCAATACTTATGGTTGTTTTGTAAGTCAACGCAATGCTTCCGTTAGCTTCATATTTGTCGCCAATGGTATATCCGAATTTCTCCACTTTCCATGCAAATCGAGACCACACTTTGAGCGGCACACGGTATTCAATCACATTATTATTGATAGTAAACGTAAAATTCTGAACTTTCGAAATTCTAACTGATAAATCTTTATCGGTCAGGTTACTACCTTCAAAAATCACTCCGTTCATCTTCTTATTTATGGAAGCTTCCAGTTTTTTTACATCCAATTCAACCGACAAAGGCAGTTCTGAAATCGCAGGCGCAAGACTTGAAGGCAGATACGATTCTTTTGGTTTTTCAATCTGAAGTGTCTTACACGAATTTAGTGTCAACACCAACGCCGCAATGGGCAATAATAAATTAATTTTTCTCATCTAAATATGTTTTCTTAAACTATTAAAATGTTCAACCCACTGTGGGGTTGTGTTTCTGAGGATATTTTCATCCCCCGGTTTCGCTTGGCTTACCGGGGGTTATGCATAATTTAACTCCTACGGAGTTTTAAATACTTACTTAATGTTTCTCTTTCTGATATAGTTTAACCTGTCTATTTGATTGCCTTGTCTACTTGTTTCCTTGTCTACTTGTCTACTTGTTTACTTGTTTCCTAGTTTCCTAGTTTCCTATTTTAGCAATGCAAAATCAATCACATCCATAATTTCGTTTACATAATGGAATTTAAGTCCTTTCAGGTAAACTGATTTGATTTCTTCAATATCCTTGCGATTGTCTTCACACAACATAATGTCGGTAATTCCTGCACGTTTGGCAGCCAGGATTTTTTCTTTTATACCGCCAACGGGCAATACTTTCCCACGCAGGGTAATTTCGCCGGTCATTGCCAGGTTTTTTCGCACTTTCCGTTTGGTAAATGCTGAAGCTAAGGCAGTAGCCATTGTAACTCCGGCGGATGGACCATCTTTTGGAATAGCACCTTCGGGCACATGAATATGCACATTCCATTCCTCAAAAATCTGCGAATCTAAATCCAGCTTGTCGGCATGCGCCTTGATATATTCTAATGCCAGCATAGCCGATTCTTTCATTACATCACCCAGGTTTCCGGTAAGAGTAAGTCGGGGTGATTTACTTTTGCTCAGACTCGATTCGATAAACAGGATTTCTCCGCCAACCTGTGTCCATGCCAGTCCGGTAACCACTCCTACATGTTCATTTCCTTCGTATTTATCTTTATTGTAACGTGGCACACCCAGGTATTTTTTTAAATCCTCTACCGCCACTTCCACCTCGTATTTTTCATCTGTAGCCACATGTTTAGCCACTTTGCGCATCAACCCGGCAATCTGACGGTTCAGTTCACGTACTCCTGACTCGCGGGTATAACTTTCAATCAGTTTATTCAACACAGGCTTGCTAACTACAACATCCGTATTTTTCAGTCCATGATTTTCAAGTTCTTTGGGTACAAGGTGACGATTGGCAATTTCAATTTTTTCTTCCTGCGTGTAACCACTTACTTCAATCAGCTCCATGCGGTCGAGCAATGGACGGGGAATAGAACTCAGGTTATTGGCAGTGGCAATAAACAGCACTTTCGATAAATCGAAATCAATATCCAGGTAATTATCGTGAAAAGCTGTATTTTGTTCCGGGTCAAGCACTTCGAGCAGAGCTGAAGATGGATCGCCTTTGTAATCGGCAGTCACTTTATCAATTTCGTCGAGTACAAATACCGGATTTGCCGATTCTGCTTTTTGTATGTTTTGCATAATTCGTCCGGGCAATGCTCCAATATACGTGCGGCGATGTCCGCGAATTTCAGCTTCGTCGTGTAATCCGCCCAGCGAAATGCGTACATATTTACGGTTCAGCGCTGAGGCAATGGATTTTCCGAGTGAAGTTTTACCAACTCCGGGAGGGCCATACAGACAGATTATCGGTGATTTCATATCGCCTTTCAATTTCAACACAGCCAAATGTTCCAATATGCGGTCTTTCACTGCATCCATACCAAAATGGTCTTTATTCAAGACTTTCTGGGCATTTTTAAGGTTGAAATTATCTTTGGTAAACTCGTTCCATGGCAATGCAAGAAGAGTTTCAATGTAATTAAGCTGCGTGGAATAATCCGGAGAGTGCTGGCTCATCCGTTCCAGTTTCTTTAGCTCTTTATCAAATACTTTTGCAGTAGCCTCGTTCCATTTCTTTTCAGCAGCCCGTTCCCTGAAATCGGCCACATCCTGCTCCATCGATACACCACCCAACTCATTCTGAATGGTTTTCATCTGTTGTTGCAGGTAATATTCGCGTTGTTGTTGGTCAATTCCTTCTTTGGCTTTGTTCTGAATCGACATTTTAATTTCGAGTAACTGTGATTCTTTGTTCAGCAACTCCAGCAACTGATAGCCGCGCTCCATGATATCATCAATTTCGAGCAAACGCTGTTTTTCCTGAACATTCAACCCGAAATTCACACACACATAATTTATCAGGAAAACCGGATTTTCGATGTTTCGGATAGCAAACGCCATTTCGGGCGAAATAGCTCCTGAATCATTTATGATGTTGATAGCCAAATCTTTTATAGAGGAGACCAATGCCAGAAACACGCCATCGGTAGTATCGGGAAAAATATCATCCACCAGCGTAACACGGGCTTTCATATAAGGTTTTACCGATTCTGCTTCACCCAGTCGGAAACGCTTTTTACCTTCCAGAATAACGGTAGTTGAATTGTCGGGCATTTCCAGAATTCGCACCACACTGGCCACAGTTCCCATGGGGAAAAGCTGGTCGAGAGACGGATCATCGAGTTTTTTGTCCATCTGTGAACATACACCAATCAGCAAATCATTTTCCTGAGCTGCTCTAACCAGCTTCATTGATTTGGAGCGTGCTACCGATACCGGAAGCAGTACGCCCGGATAAAGCACCATGTTGCGAAGCGGAAGAATGGGGAGAACATCCCCTGAAATAATATTTAAATCGTACGACCGTTCATCCAGCGAGATGATAGGAAACATATCGGTAGAACCTATCATATCTTCGGAGAACAGATTATCAAAAGGATTGCTCATTGCGTTATTTTTTTCTGCCAATTTGGCACATTTATTTTACTGGTTTTTAAATCGAAACTTTCATTAAAAGCTAAAGTGATTATTTTCAGGGGAATAAATTCCAATTTAATAATCGGTTGGTAGTAGTTTCAATAGTTGTGCCAAAAACCAAAACGGCAGACTAAAGGTCAGATTGATTTTTAAAATTTTGACCAAACGCTTTCGATGTCATTTCGTCAACCTTAACTGACCAAACTTTTACGTTTGCCAAAGCCGGTTTGGAATATTTAAACGGACGATCAGTAAAATTTTTCATCAATACGTTCAGCTTCTCTTCTTTCTCATCAATATCTTCGATATACAATACCCTGCCTTTACAAAGTACGCTTCGGGATGACATGCTGTAACTACAGGCCACATCGGGATGCTGGTAAACTAATTTATGTTCGGTGCTGAGTGTGATACAAACCCGGTTATCCTTTGCCAAAAGACTCAAATGTTTGCCTTCAGGAGCTGAGTGCAGTATAATTTCACCATCTGCATACCCAAAATTCATAGGAATTACATACGGACTGCCATCCTCATCAATCATACCCACATAACACACATTGCACTGATTTATTATGTCTTCCTTTTCTTTTAAATCAGTAATAAACCTTGTTCTCATATTTTTGGATTAAGACTGCAAAAATAGCCATAAAAAGTGAGAGAGCAAAAAAATATCTAGTGAACAGTGGCAGTTGGTAGGAGCAGTAAGCAGGAGCAGTAGGCAGTAGGATTTTAAAATAAATAATTATAAGGTGATGTGTTGACTTGGGGAGTTTGATTTTCCATCAAATGAGCTGAAATAAATCCATGCCTGAATGTCTGAATCATTCCATCCCTCAGGTATCTGAAGCTGAACTTTAGCATCCGACCTAAGTGCACGGTCGTAACGCTCCAATACAAATTTGGTTCGTGAATTTAAAAGTACAAAACATACTTTATCGTTAGGTGAACCATTAATCAAACTATCGGGATTCCAGGTAAACTGAAGTGTTTGTAGGTCTACTCTTTTTACAAATACCTCTAATGTGTTATTCAGACTTCCTGCGGAAAGTGGAAGTTTACTAAAATCCAATGAGAAATCGGGGTAATTGCCAGTTAAAGCTACTTTCATGGCCATTGAAACTACTTTATTAATGCCATATTGTCCGCCAAAGTTGCGGGTAAACACACTGCGTAAACAGTTTATTTCCTTCATCACAAAGCCAAACTTGCCCCGCTGACTCTTTTGCCCGGCTGTATTGGGATTGGAAGCAACGCGGTATTCTTTCAGAATGCATAAACCATCTTTGCGAACAGCAGCAACGGCTGTGCCGTGCTTGCCGGATATTTTGCCAAAAGTAGAAGACGTGAAACGAGCCATGAATATAGTTGGTAGTTTATAGGTAGCAGTTTATAGTTAATATTTCGACTACAAATATAGGATAAATAAATCATAGAATAATCACAGAGTTGGAACAGAATAATCACTTTATTACATCGGACGGTCATCGGACGGTCATCGGATGATAGATAGTATTAATAGCTATGAAGTACAGAGGTAGTACAGAGGTAGTACAGAGGAAATACACAGAAGTTTTGATTTCTATTTCTTAGGTATTGTTTAAAACATGAAAACAATCTATCTTTGCACTATGAACAAAAATAACAAATAATAAAATTTACTGGTAGAGACACGAAACATCGTTTCTCTACAATAATATGAATTTCAAAAATATTAATTAAATAGCATTCTGCTATTGTTCGC
>CAIKVR010000234.1 GCA_903830915.1 uncultured Bacteroidales bacterium | reverse complement strand
CACAAGTAGCGGTAGCACCGCTTATCGGATCTGAAAAAGAAGTTGGATTTGGATCATCAAATGAAAAACTACTTACAAGCAAATTCAAAACAGGATCATCATTTTTAAAACTCACTCCTGCCATCGGCACAAAAGCCAAACGTCTAAGCGAACTCAAAGCATTACTTGAACCAGTACCCGCAGATAAGTTTTGACTTTGCCCAGTAGTTAAAATACTCGTAATCGCAATCGTCACAATCGCAACAACCAAAATTGCAGCGCCAATAATAAGTAAATATTCTATCGCACCCTGTGCTCGAAAATCTTTTGAAATCATGTTAGAAAAAGAACTTTTGGATATATAAATTTGCCCAAGTGGGGTTACGGGTGTGTTGTCCCGAATTAATGTTCACTCTTGATTTTAGTTGGTTGTACTGGTTTATTAGGTTTTCTTCAAAATCCATGTTTAGCACCTCATTTTTTCGTTAAATGCTTGCATTGGTGTTACCAATGCAATATCTGTATTCAAACTCATGTGTGGTCGGCGTTCGTTGTAATATTTGATTCCTTTTTGTAGCGAACCAAAATGATTGCACAAAAATTTATTCGTCTGCCACCACCGTTCCAACTTTCCATTTGTTTGCGGATGTTTAATTCTCGCTTTAATGTGTTGAATATTATTTTCTTTCAAAAACTTTTGAAATTTATTATCACTCGGATCAAGACACGATTCACGAGCTATGCTCGTGAACTGAACACCATGATCAGAAACCAATTGTTTGGGCGCACCATATTTGTTAATCGCTTGTTGCATTACTAGGATTGAATTGTTTTGTGTTGCGTTGTCAAACAATCCATATCCTACAATGAATCGTGAGGCATCGTCTAGGATAGCTATTAGCCATTTGCCTTCGAAAATCGACCAGTCAATATGCCACAAACTATTACTGAATCTTCGCTCGTAGCGAATCCATTTTCTGCGTCTGGATTTGTTGGGTTGTGTGATGGCTAAACCTTCTTGCTTCATTATTTTGTGAATACGATTGTGTGGAATGTGTTTTCCGTCGATTGATAATATTTTTTCCATGTTGCATGCTCCAAATGGTTGTTCGCGAAACAATCGTTTCACTAATTCAACTTGTTGTTTTGGAATTGGCTCTGGTTGTCGTCCTGGATTCAACAATTTCGGTTGTTGAATTCCGTTATATTTTGTTGCAACACGCTGTGCGTGTTGAACGGTTATATTTTGTTGTTTAGCAATTTGGTAATGGCTTAAATTGCCAAGATTCCATTGCCTAACAATCCATCTGATTTTTCGTTGATTCAGTTTAGCCATACAATTACCTTGTATGGAAACACGTAAATTCCCAGAATGAACATTATATCGGGATAATACAAAGTGGGGTTACGGGGGCTCTAACCCGTACCCGCAGGGTACATTCCCAAAATTTGCTCAAGTGGGGTTACGGGGAATCGAACCCCGTTTTAGCGGTCTGGAGCCGCTCGTAATACCACTATACCATAACCCCGACTTTACTCTTTGAGTAATAATAAACTTGGAAATGAAAAGTAATTTAAACTTCCTTAATAGCAGAAAACACCTAGTATCTCACTTGAAATTCTTTAAATTTTTCAGATTTAGAAAGTT
>CAIKVR010000233.1 GCA_903830915.1 uncultured Bacteroidales bacterium | reverse complement strand
CGATCTAGGTTTCTCATTTGGTGGCAGATTGATTTTTGAAATTGCGCGACAACTTGAAAATCAGAACAATAAGATTGAAACAATAACCATTATAGATGCCGAAGGATTTCACAGGAAAAACCGCTTTAATTACAGCAAATTAGGCTTGGAATTATATGTTTTTCTGAAATTACCACTCCGGTTAAAACTGATTTATCTGTACAAACGGCAGGCTTTAAAGGGATTTGGAAAGATTAAGGTTATTTTTGAATCGAAAAAGAACAACAATGAGAATCAAGGCTTGTCCCAACATCAGCAAGAGCACGATTATCTGAAACTCTGGTATAATTTTTATACAGACTATAAGTTAAATTGTGATATGACTCTGATAAAAGGCATGCAAAAAGAGTGGGACAGTTTGCTTTATTATATTAAGCTTATTCGTCCGGATATGTACTTTAAAGCTAGTGTAAAGGGTAAATTTACGATGATTGATATTGATTGCCAACACATGGGCTTTTTCAAATCACCTCATACTGTGGAATTTGCTCAGAAGATGCAACAAATCATTACCAAACAGGTTTAATCAATCATTTTACATAGAACCGTGTTGTGCCACTCCAGGTTTTTCCTGCACTAATACCCTGTAATCCTGTTATTTCGCGTGGGAGATTCAAATTTGGAGCATTAATTGCCCAAGTTTGCGGTTCGGGACAAACCCAATCCACTTCACCACCGTTATTCCAAAGCGTCCAGTGTTTAAACTCTTTATCCACTTCGTAGTATACACTTACCTTGTTCTTAGTATCAGTCAGAATTGCCCCGTGATAAGGTTTACCGTTTTCGGTAATTGCTTCGTCGGTTAATGCTATTTCAATCGGCTTTCCTGTAACGGTCATACCTTCGGTTCTCAGCAACGATTCTTCTGCTGATAAATCCAATAGTTTTTCTGTAGGCAGGCTTCTGTCCGATAATTCCCAGCGTTTTCCGGCTGAAAGTCGTAATTTATAATCAGATTTGTCGGTATTTGTAGAAAATGGCAATCGGATGGGTGTGTGAAAACCAACACCTACCGGCATAGGTTCTGTGCCGGCATTCGTAATGGAGACAATGTGAGTCAATTCGTTGTCAGTAAGAATAATACGTATTTTGCAAACAAATTCATGTGGGAAGTTGGCAAAAATAGCATTATTAATTCTGTTTGAAAAATAGCTTAGTTCAACTTCTACAGCATCTGCCGAAAATCGTGTACGGGTAACGGTAAAGGCCTGTGATTTAATTATACCGTGATGATAGTTGTTTTGGGCAGGAATAGTTATTGGAAATTCGTAGTTTTTGCCTGCAAAGCTGTATTTTCCATCTTCAATCCGGTTAGGAGGAAAGAGCAGCGGTACACCAAATATTTGAGGACGACTCAGAAATATTTCCATTTCTTCATTAGTCGGAGTCCGTAAAATATCAACCTGCTTTTCTTTGTTATACAGTTTTACCAGATTTGCACCAACCGACGGAACAATAATTGCTTCATAAACACCTGTTTCCAACAAAACAGCATCAACTCCCTGCCACAAAATCTTTTCAATTTTCATAACTCTTACTTTTCAAATATAAGCTCACCAAAGAATTCAGGACGGTGAAAATCAGGTGTTTCAGTATTGATCGGACTCCAGCTTAGGAAATGCATAGAATCAGTACCATCAGCACATTTATAGAAGTTCCCCAATAGTTTATCAGGTAAATTTGTCGGGTCAATTCCAATCAATTTGAATGGAATTTCAACTGTTAGTTCCCATTCAAACATGCCTTCCAT
>CAIKVR010000232.1 GCA_903830915.1 uncultured Bacteroidales bacterium | reverse complement strand
TATCCCTTACGACCGTGACGTTGCAATCTGATTTTTGTTGGCATTTTTTTATTTTTAAAATGATTATACCTAATGCTTTTTCTCGAAAAGCGGTTGCAAAGGTAAAAAAAATATTTCAATTAATAATTATTAATTCTCAATTAATAATTAAATATCAGATAATTAGCCTGTTATGAGTTGGACTTGAAATTGAGAATTGAAAATTAATCACATAGTACCCAGGCAGTATCAAAACGTTTGTCAGTTTTGCGGAGGTTTTCCATGTATTCTATTGCTTCATCTTTATCCGAAAACGACTCTATGGCAACCCGATAAATTTTAGCAGGAACAAGAATATGAGCATTTTTATATTCGCTAATATTCAGACTTTTACAAAAAATATCAGCTGACTTTCGGGTTTCTAAACTAGCCACAATAACGTGATAATTATTTTCCGGTACAGGTGTCAGAACTTCTTGCTTTTTTATTTCATATCCCAAATTCATTTTTGCCGTAGATGTACTTTCTACGTGTTGTTTTATCTTATCAGACTTTAGGATAAAATCAGGAGTAAGACCTGCAGAATTAGTATGACGAACATCGGTTAATCGGGGAGTAGATATAAATAAACTTACTATCAACAAAACTGCTGCTGCATAGTTATAAAATTTTCCTGACGTAACGGTTATCCTGATTTCATTTTTATTATTAATCAACGGTTTATGTAAATTCAAAGGGTATAATCCTAGATTTTGAGGTAGAAAGAAAGGTGATTTTTCAGGGGAAAAAATAAGGTTTTGACTTTCGTCTATATTGAAAGATCCAAGTTGTCCGATATGTACTGTTTTATTTGCTTTTATTTTTGTTTTAAGATCTTCAACTTCCCTATTAACCAGTTCATTTGCAGCTCGATAATTTATATGCAAAGCATGCGAAATCTCAATGGAAAGCAATCCATCATTGTGAAGCATTAATGGATTATAACTAATTATCCCACAAGGTGGAAAAACGACATTATTTTCAATTTCAGCTGACTGAAACTGAACAACAAATCCACCAAATCCTGGTATTACGACATAATCATGACGTGCAAGTAACTTTTCGATATATTGGCTTATTTTTTCCACGCTGCAAAAATAGAACAATCAGTCCATAGTCAACTTTTTTCCGACAAAAAGTTTTCAACAAGTTGTAAGCAATAAAAAATCGTTGTATCTTTGCATAACAAAATTAAAAAAGCATGGAAAAGACAATTTTAATTACCGGAGGTGCTGGTTTTATAGGCTCGCATGTAGTTCGTTTATTCGTAACAAAGTATCCTGATTATCAAATTATTAATCTGGATGTATTAACTTATGCAGGTAATCTGGAGAATCTGAAAGATGTAGTGGATGCTCCGAATTACAAATTTGTAAAAGGCGATATCACTGATGAAAAGTTTATTCAGGAACTTTTTGCCACCAATAAAATTGATGGTGTAATTCATTTAGCTGCCGAATCGCATGTTGATCGTTCGATAACTGATCCTTTTGCGTTTATCCGCACCAATGTATTCGGAACCTGCAATTTATTGAATGTGGCGAAAGAAACGTGGAAAGGCAATATGGAAGGCAAGCGATTCTATCACGTTTCAACTGACGAAGTGTATGGTGCACTTGAGTTTGACGGCACTTTCTTTACCGAAGAAACCAAATACGATCCACACTCACCTTATTCAGCAAGTAAAGCATCATCCGATCACTTTGTTCGTGCTTATCACGATACCTATGGTTTGCCTGTAGTAATTTCAAATTGTTCAAATAATTACGGTGCTAATCATTTCCCTGAAAAACTTATCCCACTATCAATCAATAATATCCGAAATAGAAAACCAATTCCGATTTATGGTAAAGGTGAAAATGTACGCGATTGGTTATTTGTAAATGACCATGCACGGGCTATCGATACAATTTTCCATAATGGAAACAATGGTGAGACCTACAATATTGGCGGTAATAACGAATGGACAAACATTGATCTGATTCATGCGCTTTGCAAAATAATGGACCGGAAACTTGGACGTGCTGAAGGAGAATCAGCAAAACTGATTACCTTTGTTACTGACCGTGCAGGACACGATTTACGTTATGCTATAGATTCTACCAAACTACAACGAGAACTAGGTTGGAAACCTTCACTTCAGTTTGAAGAAGGATTAGAGAAAACAGTAGACTGGTATATGGAAAACCAGGAATGGATGGATAATATTATCAACGGGGATTATAAAAATTATTACGAAAAACAGTATTCAGACAGATAAAATAAACACCATAATCCCTCATAAGGGAACTTTCTGAATTATCAAAATACAAATAAGTTGTTCAAATTAATGAACAACTTATTTTTTATACTTTTGTAATACCTTTTTTTGGGTGTTACCGGGCTATTATTTTGGAGCAGTATTATAAAGATATACACCAATTGCAAGAAACAACACATTTGGCAACCATACAGCCTGGAAGGCTGTCATAGTTCCACCAACAGAAAATGAAGTTGACATTGTTGAAAGCAGTATATAAATTGAACTGAGTGCCAGTCCAATACCCAAATGTACACCCATACCTCCTCGTACTTTTCGGGAAGATAAAGATACTCCAATTAATGTCATTATAAATGCCGCAAGAGGCATCGAAAATCGTTTGTAATATTCATCCTCAAAGCCCTGAATATTGCCTACACCTCTGCCTCTTTGTTTGTGTAAATAGCTTCCGAGCTGTCTATTGTTCAGCTGAGGAGCTTCTGCAGCTGTTATAAAGAACTCTTCGGGTTTTACCATTATGGTAGTATCTTTTGTAATTCCCCGTGTTATGTTCTCACGCATTCCGTTAAAATCCCGTTGCAAGTAATCGGTTATTTTCCAATGATAGGCCGAATCCCAACTTACAGTCTGAGCAGTGAGTCTGGATACTAGTGTTTTATCTTCAAATTTTTCAAGTGAAAATCGGTATCCGGTATTATTACTGACTTCGTACCGCTCAATATACATAATTACTCCTTTTTCAACCTCCATTTGCACATTCCGGGCATTGTCCTGTTTTATCTTCCGCACATATTTATCTTCGAACGAAAGCATTTTTTTATTTGCCGGAGGAATAATATATCCACCTATAACAAATGAAATTGAACCAATTACCAGTGCAGAAATGAAATATGGAAGCATTAACCTTCTGAAACTCACTCCACTTGCCAAAATTGCTATGACTTCAGTGTTATTCGCCATTTTTGACGTAAAGAATATAACAGCTATAAACGTAAATAATGGACTGAACATATTCATATAGAAAGGAATAAAGTTCAGATAATAATCAAAAATAATGTTTTTTAAAGGAGCATTATTTTCGAAAAACTTATCCATTTTTTCGGTCAGGTCAAACACCACAGCAATACTTAAAATCAATGCAATGGAGAAAAAGTAAGTCCCCAAAAACTTTTTGATAATGTAAGTATCAATTCGCTTTAAGCCAAATGTGCGGTAAGTGATTTTCATATTGAACTTTATAAACTCCTAACTTTATGAACTTAAAAACTTTTTATAATCTTCTACCAAGCTGTTCAATCATCCCTTTTTTCCAATTTGCAAAATCACCTAACAGAATATGTTCACGGGCTTCGGTTACCAATGCCAAATAAAAAGCCAAATTATGAATGGATGCAATTTGCAAAGCTAAATATTCTTTGCTTATAAACAAATGCCGAAGATAAGCTTTAGAATAAGCACAATCAACATACGAAGTTCCTGACTCATCGAGTGGTGAAAAATCATTTTTCCACTTCTGGTTTTTCATGTTCATAATTCCATTACGGGTAAAAAGCATTCCGTTACGTCCGTTCCGGGTTGGCATCACACAATCAAACATATCCACGCCACGCTCAATTCCTTCCAGAATGTTTTGCGGAGTTCCAACTCCCATTAAATAACGTGGTTTATCAGCCGGTAGTATTTCGTTCACTACTTCAATCATCTCGTACATCTTCTCTGTTGGTTCACCCACAGCCAATCCACCGATGGCATTTCCATCCCGGTTCTGAGAAGCAATAAATTCCGCTGATTGCTTTCGTAAATCAGGATAAACACAACCCTGTACTATTGGAAAAAATGTTTGTGAATAACCGTATTTGGGTTCAGTTTCGTCGAAATGCTTCAATCCACGCCCCAACCAACGATGTGTCAGTTCCATTGATTTTTTAGCGTACTGATAATCAGCTGTTCCGGGAGTACATTCGTCGAAAGCCATGATGATATCAGCGCCTATCGTTCGTTGTATGTCGACAACATTCTCAGGGGTAAAAAGGTGTTTACTTCCATCAATATGTGAACGGAAAGTTGCACCTTCTTCTTTTAATTTTCGATTTTCTGAAAGTGAAAACACCTGAAAACCACCACTATCGGTAAGAATTGGTTTATCCCAACCATTAAATTTATGCAGCCCACCAGCACGTTCCAAGGTATCGATTCCAGGTCGAAGATACAAATGATAGGTATTACCCAGAATAATCTGAGCCTTAATATCATCTTTTAATTCACGCTGATGAACGGCTTTAACTGAAGCTACCGTTCCTACAGGCATAAAAATAGGCGTCTCAATAACGCCATGATCTGTGTGTATGATGCCTGCCCTCGCATTTGAGTTCGGGTCTGTTTGTTGAACTTCGAAAGTCATCAGTTTTTGGTGTCGGATTTAGTAACCTTTTATAAAATTCTCAAGAATCTTCTGTCCAACTTCACCCGATTTTTCAGGGTGAAACTGGACTGCTGAGAAATTATTCTTCTGAATAGCAGAGCTATATGGTATTACATAATCTGTTTTAGCAATAGCATTATCACATTCTTCAACAAAATAACTGTGAACAAAATACATATAGATTCCATCTGAAACACCTTCAAAAAGTCCTGACTTCAAGCTGGATATATTATTCCAACCTATCTGAGGTACTTTTAAACCCTTTTGTGGGAAAAGTTTTACTTTCTCGTCGAAAATGCCCAAACAATTTGTATCATTTTCTTCAGAATGTTTGCACATCAACTGCATTCCAAGACAAATTCCCAAAACAGGTTGAGTGAGTGAGTGAACAAATCAGTTTATCAAGTCCTTTTTCTTTAAGGTAATTCATTGCTGAGGAAGCTTCTCCAACCCCAGGGAAAATTACTCGGTCGGCTGAACGGATTTCTTCATAATCATCGGTAACAATAGCCTGTACACCAATGCGCTCAAAAGCAAAAAGCACTGAGCGGATATTTCCGGCATTGTATTTAATTATAACGACTTTCATTAAAATTTAGTTGGAAAGTTTGTAAAGTAAAAAAAGTTTTTAAAGTAATAAAAAACAATCAAACCATTCAAACTTTGTAAACTTTAAACCTGATTAGATTAGATTAGTTTATTTGTGGCGGTATCTGGAAAAATAACGGCAGGTTTGAAGGTTCGTGCTTCTTCAAGTTCCATCATTGCATAGGCCATAATTATCACTATATCACCTGGTTGAACAAGTCGAGCAGCAGCTCCGTTTAGGCAAATTACTCCTGAACCCCTTTTTCCTGGAATGACATAGGTCTCAAAACGTTCACCATTATTATTGTTTACAATGCTAACTTTTTCGTTGGCAATAACATTTGCTGCATCCATCAAATCTTCATCAATTGTAATGCTGCCTATATAATTCAGATTGGCTTCGGTAACCGAAACACGATG
Organism: uncultured Bacteroidales bacterium; assembly: GCA_903830915.1. Lineage (GTDB taxonomy): Bacteria > Bacteroidota > Bacteroidia > Bacteroidales > Paludibacteraceae > Paludibacter. Next base: position 1,997 of record CAIKVR010000232.1, on the reverse strand, counting down.
AATTTTTGATTTTACTACGTGAATGAACATATTTTTTAATTTTTAATTTACTATTCTAAACGTTGAATTGTAAATTATATCTTATATTATCAATTAATCTTACATCTCCACAGAAAACAGCAATACAACCAACTGAAGGCTCATTCCACGATTGAAGAGGTTGAAGAGTTGATGAATTTACTATTTCGAAATATTCAACTTCCAATCCTTTTAAAGCATTTACCCTGTCAGTAACCCATTTTGTGAGTTCATTTGGTGACTTTTGCGCTGCAAAGTTACGACTTTCAAACAGAACTTTAGATATTTCTGCTGCATTTTTCCGTTGAATGTCAGTTAATCGCTCATTGCGGCTGCTCATAGCGAGTCCACTTTCTTCGCGAATTATTGGACAATCAATAATATTCACCTTTAGATTCATTTCATTTACCATGTGGTGAATTATTGAAAGTTGCTGAAAATCTTTTTCCCCAAAATAAGCGTTATTAGGCTGCACAAAATTGAATAACTTACTTACAATTTGCACAACCCCATTGAAATGACCCGGACGAAATTTGCCTTCCATAACCTTGTCCAACCCTCCAAAATCAAACTCAAATTGACTATTAAGTTCATCGTTGTTATACATTTCGTCAGCTTCCGGGGCAAAAATTATAGAACAACCGGCTTTCTGAAGCAATTCTGCATCATGTTCCAGATTTCTGGGATATTTTTCAAGATCTGAAGAATTGTTGAACTGTGTTGGATTCACAAATACACTTACCACGCAAAAATCATTTTCTTCAACTGCACGTTTCACCAATGCCAGATGTCCATCGTGTAAAGCCCCCATTGTAGGTACAAAACCTATAGTTTTTCCAGCCTCTTTTATTCTTTTAATCTCACTTTCAAGATTACTCACAAGACGGATTATTTCCATTGTTTTATTTGACAAAACGTTCTGAAAACTTTCATTCAACATTCTCACTTTTAAACAGGGTGCAAAATTAGTAAAACTTATTTGTATATTCATTCATTTCACTGCCATGTAAATACTTTCTAGATTCCATAGTTCAAAAAATGCATGCATGATTTAGCTTAATGCTTAAAATTCTACACAATACATAGCATATTATTCATGGTTAAACTTTTATAAATAATTTTTGCAAGCTGTTAGCAATAGATTATCAACAATTTATTAAATAGCTGAAACAATGGTAAATAGCTTTTTTTGAATGTTTATACGTTTAATATTAATATATTTTCATGTAAGGCTGCTTAACATTTGTTGCTCAGGGTCTTGTTTATATCCGATTTTTTTTATATATCTTTGCATAACGAAAAACTACCGCTAAAGCACTCACCGAAGAGCATGAAGAAAAAAGTTACGAAGGTTTTATTTATTTCGCAAGAAATATTTCCCTATTTGCCTGAATCAGAGTTGTCAAATATGGGGCGTTTTCTCCCTCAGGCAGTACAAGACCACGGACGCGAAACCAGAACATTTATGCCTAAATTTGGTGCGGTGAACGAGCGCAGAAATCAGTTACACGAAGTTATACGCTTATCGGGAATGAATTTGATAATCGATGACACCGACCATCCGCTGATAATTAAAGTTGCCTCAATACAAGCTGCTCGTTTACAGGTATATTTCATTGATAACGAGGATTATTTCCACCGTAAGAACACAATTGCCGATGAAAATGGTGAAGAGTTTGAAGACAATGATGAACGAACCATTTTCTTTGTTCGTGGCGTGATGGAAACTGTAAAAAAACTACGTTGGACTCCTGATGTAATTCACTGTCAGGGCTGGATGACTGCTTTGGCACCATTATACATCAAAAAGGCTTACAACGACGACCCATTTTTCAAACATTCGAAAGTGGTTTACTCGCTCTTTGCAGATGAGTTTAAAAAGCCATTCCGCAGTCTCTTCGCAGAACGACTTTTACTTGAAGGTATTGAAAAGCGTCACGTAGTTCAGGTTAAGGATAAAGTCATTGATTTTGTTGCAC
>CAIKVR010000231.1 GCA_903830915.1 uncultured Bacteroidales bacterium | reverse complement strand
TTGGGAGGTGATGGTAACGACCAGCATTTTGGTACTTCGGGCAAAGAGCTGGCTCTGCATTGGAAAATGAAAAATAATGGCGGTCAGATTATTCAAAAACTATTTGATGTTACGGGAAATTCTTCGCTTTTCGAAAATGATAATATTTTGTTCCGATCTGAATTTCATAACCGGAAAATACTTCATATACAGCAATGTGACGTTTTTGGATTTACACAACATCAGGTAAACAAAATTAATTCAGTAGGAGTGAAGATGGGTGAATTCAGTTATCTGAAAGATCATCCAAAAAAATTCAACAACTTTGATGAATTTTTCTATAATCGCAACTTAAATATTGATATAAAGCAAGTTATAAACGAGGTGATTTTATTTAAATCGTCAAGAATGGGCGAATTGTTTGAGAATAACATATCATTCCCTTATATGAGTACAGAGTTGTACGACTTTTTAAACACCCTTCCTGTTGACTATAAATTTCATGGAACATTGGATGAATTAAGTAAAGGAAAAGGTTCTTCAAAGTATCTGCACAAAAAATATTTGAAACCAAAACTTCCAACTGAAATTACTGATCGGAAAAAACAAGGTGGTTTTGCTCCACTTCCAATTTTCCTGAAGGACGATAAACAACGGAAATTATTATTTACTTTCATTAGAAACTGTGATTTGGTAAAACAGATGTTTAAATATAAAGCTATTGACAATTTATTGAATCAGTACGATATAGCAGCAAATTCAAAATCATATTGGTTTTGGTTTCAACAGGTTAAAGCCAATCAAATTGTAAATTTACTAACATTGGCAGTTTGGTGGGAAATGCTTATCAATAAAAAGACAAAAATTCAATCGATAACTGAACTTTTTTAACATGTATTAATCTCCAAAGTATAACATTAAATTGGCTAAAACATGAAAATCGGCATTGAAGGACAACGGCTTTACCGTAAAAAGAAACATGGCATGGACATGGTGGCTTTGGAGTTAATAAAAAATCTCCAGAAAATTGATAGTGTAAATGAGTATGTAATTTTTGTAAAACCGGATGAGGATAATACATGTATACCAACTGCCAAAAATTTTAAAATAGTAGAGCTTGGTGGTGGACCTTATCCAAGTTGGGAACAGATTGCCTTGCCACGAGCAGCAAAAAAAGAAGGTTGCGAACTGCTACATTGTACCAGTAATACTGGTCCAATCTGGAGTAAGGTGCCTCTGATAACAACGTTGCATGATATTATCTACCTCGAAAGCATAAGTATTTTCAAGAAATCAGGTACTTGGTATCAGAAATTCGGAAACATGTACCGTCGTTTGGTAGTTCCACCAATTGCCAAAAAAAGCAGAAAAATAGTAACTGTTTCGAACTTTGAAAAAGATCGGATTCGAAATTTTATGGGCTTAGGCGATAATCTGACCGCTATTTACAATGGGGTAGGTGAACATTTTGTTAAGATAACTGATCAGGAAGTTTTACTGAAAGCTAAACAGAAATACAAACTGCCTGATAATTTCATGTTCTTCCTGGGAAATACTGACCCAAAGAAAAATACTCCGAATGTACTTAATGCTTTTGCTGATTTCAACAGCAATTCCGAAACCAAATACAAGCTGGTAATGCTTGATTATGAAGAAAACGCACTGATGCAGGTTCTTAACAACATTGGACATCCTGAACTTCGTACAGACATTGTAATGACCGGATATGTGCCAAATACCGAAATGCCGGCGATAATCAATCAGTGTAAAGTATTTTTGTATCCATCTTTGCGCGAAAGTTTTGGAATTCCTATTCTGGAAGGTATGGCGTGCGGTGTTCCTGTAATTACTTCAAATACTTCGTCGATGCCCGAAATTGCGGGTGATGCGGCTTTATTAGTTGATCCATACAAATCGGATGAGATAGTAGATGCAATTAAACAAATTCTGTCTGACGATAAATTTCGGGAGTCATTGTGTAAAAAAGGAATTGAAAGAGCTGCACAGTTTTCGTGGAAACACATGGCCGAAAAGTATCTTGAATTATATAAAGAACTACTAAACAGATAATTAACACACGATATGTTACAGGGAGAAAACATTATTTGCATTGCTAACACAAGCTGGTTTGGAAAATATGCCAAATCTACTGTGCAAATTATGGAACGACTTGCAAAGCATAACAATGTGTTGTTTGTTGAATATCATTATTCTATAAATGACATTCTTTCTACATTGCGTGGAAAACAAAATGCACCAGTTAAGCGCATGCTGGGTATTGAAAAACCATTACAACTGATTGATACAAATGTTGGAAGCAAAGTTTATAATTTGGTAATTCCGGGTGGAATTCCGGTATATTTTCTGAAAAACGAGAAAATTTTCAACTTCCTTTTTCCGTTCAACACATTCATTTACAAAACTATACTTAAGAGAACAATAAAGAAACTGAATTTCAAGAACCCGATTGTGATCTCAGCTTATAATCCGTTTTACGGACTTTCGATGTTGAATAAATTAGGTGAGAAAACGCATATATATTATTGTTATGATGGGGTAGAATCAGGATTCTTTGGCAAACGAATTTTTGATTTTGAAGATAAGTTTTCAAAAAATGCTAAGGCCATTATTACCACATCCGATTACCTGAATAATGAGAAATTAAAACTGAATCAAAATAGTTTTGTGGTGAAAAACGGAGTGGATTTTCCTGTCTTTTCAAAATTCGCAAAAACTGAGGTATTTGATCGTGAACGCAAAAAAGTAGGATTTATTGGCAGTCTTGATCCGCGTTTTGACATAGAAACAGTTGAATTTGCTGTAAAAAACATGACTCATTTCGATTTTGAGTTTACCGGCGATATGCGAAATGAAGCATTAAAATCTCGTCTCCGGAAATATCCCAATGTCCGTTTTTTCGATCCGGTTAAACCTAATGATGTCCCTGAATTATTGGCAAAATACGATGTTGGAATTATTCCATATATTGTAAATGAAGTAAACAAAAATATTTATCCACTTAAAATCAATGAGTATCTGGCAGTTGGTGTTCCATTGGTTATGACACCCTTTGCCAGTTTACCCGAATTCAATGGAATGGTTTCATTATCAAAGGATAAAAACGATTTTATGTTGAAATTACAGGAAGAAGCTGATAATGATACCAATGAAAAAATTAAATTAAGAATTGATTTTGCTGCAGCCAATTCGTGGGATGCTCGTACTGAAAGTTTTAGTCAGATAATAGAAAAATTCATTTAATTTCAATTTATAATTATGCCAAACCTAAATAACAAAATAAAAAATCTCCTACCACGTAAAGTGCTGTTTTTATATTATTTACACTCTGCAAAAAAAGCTGTATTACCAGATTTGAAACGCAGAATTTACGATAAAGTGTATAATAATTCAGAAACTGAAAAGGTACAACGCGATTTAACATTATTATATCATATTGTTGAAAAAGGATTGACAATGCCTGTTCCACGTCCGGGTTTTGGTAAAAAGGTGGTGTTGGATTTATGTAAGGTGATTAACCGTTATGAAAAAATGAATCTTCCGGTAGACGATTTGGAGTTCAAACAATCCGTATCAGTTTTAAGAGAATATGTTGAATTTCATCACGAAATTAATTTCAAATTGGATGACGAACTTAATGAAAAGCTAAAGGATATTGTCAGTCGTTTTGAAAATATAGAAGGATTAAAGCAAAAAAATGTAACCAAGGAAGAATATTTCAAAGAGATTAACGAACCATTTGATGTATTTTGTCGTTCCAGGTATTCTGTTCGTAATTATACTGAAGAAGAAATACCTCAGTCAGTTTTGTCTGAATGTATTGAGCTGGCTCAGAAGTCGCCTTCATTTTGTAATCGTCAGCCAACTAGGGTTCATGTAGTGAAATCGCCCGAACTGAAACAGGGAATTTTGGAATTACAGAATGGTAATCGTGGTTTTGGGCATTTAGCTGAAACTTTGCTGGTAATTACTTCCGTTATTTCCACTACAAAAGATATTCACGAAAGAAATGAAAATCACTTAAACGGAGGTATGTTTATCATGACTTTGCTGAATGCTTTGCATTTCAAAAAAATTGGAGCTTGCTCTCTCAACTGGAGTGTATCGAGCGATAAAGATATGAAGCTTCGATCACTGCTCAATATACCTGAAAATGAGGTTGTATTAATGATAATTTCATGTGGATATTTACCAGAGAAATTGTCATTGGCATCTTCACCACGTAAAAGTGCAAAGGAAATAACAACCGAACATTAAATAGATTAAACGCATTAATATTCAATATAATACGCACACAAAAACCTAAAATTATGTATTACAGAAATATCTCGGACATGAATCAAATCATACTGAAAAAGCTCAGTATTCTTCCTCGTGATTTTGATTTAATTGTTGGAATTCCACGTAGTGGTATGTTGCCGGCAAATCTTTTAGCGCTTTACCTAAGCAAACCATTTACAGACATAAATTCATTTGTAAACGGACATATTTACAAATCAGGTGAACGTGGACAATTTATTGATGTCAAATCGTTTAAAAAGATATTAATAGTCGACGATAGTGTGGCATCTGGTTCAGCCATGCAAAAATCAAAAGATTTGATTTTGTCAGTAAGTAAAGATTTTGATATAAGTTTTTGTGCAATATATGTTATTCCAGGCAAAGAAAAGGTTGTTGATTATTATTTTGAGGTTGTTCCTCTTCCTCGTTATTTTCAATGGAATATCTTGCATCATAGCACATTAGAAAAGGCTTGTTTTGATATTGATGGTGTACTTTGTGTTGACCCCAATGATGATCAAAACGATGATGGACCAAAATACAGAGATTTTATTTTAAATGCTGATCCTCTTTACATTCCCAAAAGTAAAGTAGGTACACTTGTAACTTCACGACTCGAAAAATACAGGAAAGAAACAGAAATCTGGCTCGAAAAAAATAATGTTAAGTACGATAAACTGGTTATGCTCGATTTGCCTGATATGAAAGCGCGACAAAAAGCAAATAATCATGCTACTCACAAAGCCAATACATACAAAAATAGCGATTATATTCTATTCTTTGAAAGTTCATTGAATCAGGCACTTGAGATTAATCGAATTACAAAAAAACCGGTGTTGTGTACCGAAAATTTTGAAATGATTTATGATGCACAATCGGTTATGTACAATATGAAAAGTGGCAAATACTTCCCCGGATTGCGCAATTTTGCTTTAAAAATAAGAAATAAGCTTAAAAACTGATACGTTTTTTGAAACACTATTAATGAAAAAAGCAGCTATACTTACCATTACCGATTATGTAAACTACGGGAACAGGCTTCAAAATTATGCAGCTCAGGAACTTCTGAAGTCTTTCGATTTGGAAGTAGTATCTATTGCTAATGTGGCCATTCCTGAAAAAAAAACAAAATTACCAATAAATCAGAGGATTAAGAATGCATTGAATCTTTCTCCGATTACCTTGATAAGTAAAGCTATCGGCAAAATTCATGACAGAATTAATTTAAAAAAATATCAGTCAGGACAAAAGGCAAAAGAAAAATCGTTTCGGGAATATTCATTAAAATACATGCAGGAAACTGATTATATCATAAATAGATACAATTTGCCGGCAGATTTGGGCGAACGGTTTGATTATTTTTTTGTTGGTAGCGATCAAATCTGGAATCCGAATATACGTTACGGTTCGCCAGTAGATTTTCTGACTTTTGCCCCTAAAAATAAACGAATAGCACTTTCTCCAAGCTTTGGAGTATCAACCATACCAGAAGTGTACAATCAACGATATGCTGATTGGTTATCTGAAATGGAATTTCTATCCGTAAGAGAGCAAGCAGGGGCAGATTTGATTAAAAAACTAACCGGTCGTGAAGCACCTGTTCTTGTTGACCCAACACTTATGTTAACAAAAGATCAATGGTTGACGGTGGCAGAAACCGGACGTATGAAACCTTCAAAAGTTTATCTCCTTACTTATTTCATAGGTGCATTATCAGCAAAAAGAAAGAAAATTTTAAATGAAATTGCCGGTAAAAAAGGACTTGAAATAGTTCAACTGGCTTCATTAAATGATATTGAACGGTATGATGCCAATCCGGGAGAATTTATTGATTATATAAACACTGCCAGCATTGTGTGTACCGATTCGTTTCATGCCATTATCTTTTCCATTCAAATGGAAAAACCGTTTGTAGTTTTCGACCGTGAAGGTAAGAGTGCTCCCATGTCGTCGCGCATTGAGACTTTGCTTTCAAAATTCAAATTTGAATCACGTAAATACTCAACATTGCAAAACTCAGCTGATATTTTCAAAATTGATTTCAGCCATGTTCCTGAAATAATAAAAATGGAACGTAATAAAGTTAATAATTACTTAAAATCAGTTCTGAAAAACTGATAAGATAAACTGATGAAGGTAAATCAATTAAAGGCCGGTGCAATTATGTCCTATTTAATTATAGGACTCGGAAGTTTGATTTCGATTGTCTATACACCGATAATGCTTCGGTTGTTGGGACAAAGCGAATTCGGACTATATAATCTGGTTGCTTCGGTTGTGAGCTATTTAGGACTCTTCAATTTTGGTTTTGGCAGTGCCTATATTAAATATTATTCTGGTTATAAAGTAGCTAAAGATGAGGAAAGTATAGCAAAATTGAATGGAATATTCATGATTATTTTTGGCATACTAGGCACAATAGCAATCCTTTGTGGAATTGTTTTAGTGTATTACACCGATGCAATTTTCGGAACAAAATTAAGTCTGGCCGAACTGTCGAAAGCCAAAGTTTTGATGGCATTAATGGTTGTGAACATTGCCATCACGTTTCCATGTATTGTATTCAATTCGTATGTAACAGCCAACGAGAAATTTATATTTCAACGATTGTTGCAAATTGCCCGAATAGTTACAAGTCCTTTTCTGATTTTACCCATATTAATTATGGGATATGGTTCAATTGGAATGGTTATCGTTACAACAGTTATCAATTTCATAATTGAATTGATTAATCTGATTTTTTCGTATAAAAAAATTCACATAAAATTTTCATACAAAAATCTGGACATTTCGCTGGTTCGAGAGTTATTCGTATTTTCTTCCTACATTTTTCTGAATTTGGTTGTAAATCAGATTAACTGGAATGTCGACCGTTTTATTATTGGTAGATTTAGGGGAACCATTGAAGTTGCAACTTATAGTGTAGCTGCACAGCTGAATTCATATTATTTACAACTTTCAACAGCCATTTCAGGTGTTTATATTCCCCGTGTGAATTCGTTGGTAGCATCAAAAAATGGCAACAGTGCTCTCAGTGAACTGTTTACCCGCTTAGGTAGACTTCAGTTTATCATGCTATCATTGATTCTTACCGGACTTATATTTTTTGGAAAAGCATTTATATGTCTTTGGGCAGGTAAAAACTATGCTGCATCTTATCCAATAGCACTAGTATTGATTATTCCGGTAACAATTCCACTGATTCAAAACCTTGGTATAGAAATTCAACGTGCTAAAAACATGCATAAATTCCGTTCGTGGGTTTATTTCTTTATTGCACTTGGCAATGTTGGACTATCTATTCCATTGGTAAAGCTTTATGGTGGTCTTGGTGCAGCAATTGGTACCGGACTGGCATTGATTGTTGGAAATGTATTTTTTATGAACTGGCATTATCATCACAAAGTGGGATTAGATATAAAAAGATTTACTAAAGCAATAGCTAAAACTTTTCCATCATTAGTAATTCCATCCATTGTAGGAACACTTATGTTCATGTATTTGAATCTGATGAATGTAAAAATACTAATTGTTGCAATTTTGGTTTATACTGTAATATTCTGTTTTTCAATGTGGTATATTGGAATGAATAACTATGAAAAACAACTTATTTCAAGACCGTTATCAAGAATGACCCGAAAACTATCAAAAAAAAATAACAATTAAAACTGAATAATTATGGGTACATTAGAAATTATCTTCTGGATATTAGCAGGAATAATCGTCTACACTTATGTAGGTTATGGAGTTGTTTTGTTTATTTTAATTAAAATAAAACGTCTTTTCAGCAAAAAAACAAACCGGATTATTTCAACTTCCGAACTTCCTGAGGTGACTTTACTTATTGCTGCATACAATGAGCAGGATTATGTGAAAGCAAAGGTTGAAAATACACTTTCATTGAATTATCCGAAAGAAAAACTTCGCCAAATTTGGGTAACTGACGGATCGAATGATGAAACACCTGAACGATTAAAGGCTTATCCTGAAATAGAAGTGCTTCACAGGCCCGAACGTAGTGGTAAAATTGCAGCCATGAATCGAGGTGTCAGGTTTGTGAAAACACCTATTGTTATTTTTTCAGATGCAAATACCTTGCTGGGAAAAGAATCTATTATGAAAATTGCCGAAATGTTCAGCAATCCGAAAGTTGGGTGTGTTTCGGGCGAAAAACGTATTTTCAATGCCGATGAAGAAGCTGCTTCGGCTGCCGGTGAAGGAATTTACTGGAAATACGAATCAACTCTGAAGCGTTGGGATGCAGAGCTGTACTCAGCAGTTGGAGCTGCCGGTGAGTTGTTTGCCATTCGTACCGAACTTTTCAATGAAGTTGAACCAGATACATTACTTGATGATTTTATTATTTCACTCAGGGTAGCTATGAAAGGATATAAAATTGATTACGACCCCGATGCTTATGCCATTGAAACTGCATCTGCCAATGTAAAAGAGGAATTGAAACGTAAAATCCGTATTGCTGCCGGAGGAATTCAATCGGTAATACGATTATACCCCTTGCTTAATATCTTCAAATATGGCATGTTATCATTTCAGTATATCTCACATCGGGTTTTGCGCTGGACAGTAACTCCATTGTCATTATTGCTGATTTTGGTGGTTAATATATTCCTCGCATCTGTTTCAGAATTGTATGTTGTATTGCTTGGACTTCAGATTTTATTTTATATTTCAGCGTTGTTGGGTTGGTTTCTCGAAAACAGGAAAATGAAGGTAAAATTGCTTTTTGTTCCCTATTATTTTTTTATTATGAATTACGCAGTATTTATGGGCTTTGGAAGATACCTGAAGAAATCTCAAAGTGTAAACTGGGAGCGTGCAAAACGCGGTTAGACCCCACTCTAATCCTCCCCGAATGGGAGGAAAAGTGAAAGGAATAAAAGTGAAATTTAAAAACACAAACTTTCTAACATTCTAACTTACTAACATTCAAACTTTAAAAAATATATTATGAGTAGAATATTAATTACAGGTGGTGCGGGTTTCATTGGTTCGCATTTGTGTGACAGATTATTGAGTGAAGGAAATGAAGTAATATGTCTCGATAATTTTTTCACAGGCCGTCGGAAGAACATTGAACATAATCTGAAAAACGGATATTTTGAATTTGTTCGTCACGATGTAACTTCACCTTACATGGCTGAAGTGGATGAAATTTATAACTTGGCTTGTCCAGCTTCTCCGGTTCATTATCAGTACAACCCTATTAAAACCGTGAAAACTTCGGTAATGGGTGCAATCAACATGTTGGGATTGGCAAAACGTGTGAAAGCAAAAATTCTGCAGGCTTCGACCAGTGAAGTTTACGGCGACCCAAGTGTTCATCCACAACCTGAGGAATACTGGGGAAATGTGAATACTATCGGAATTCGTTCGTGCTATGACGAAGGTAAACGATGTGCTGAAACTTTATTTATGGACTATCATCGACAGAATGGAGTTAAAATAAAGATTATCCGAATATTCAATACGTATGGGCCTCGAATGAATCCCGATGATGGCAGGGTAGTTTCCAACTTTATTGTTCAGGCTTTAAAGGGAAAAGATATTACAATTTTTGGAGATGGACAGCAAACCCGCAGTTTTCAGTATGTAGATGATTTACTGGAAGGTATGGTAAGAATGATGAAAACAGATGATTCAGTTATCGGACCAATTAATATCGGAAATCCTAATGAATTTACCATGCTTGAATTAGCAACTAAGGTAATCGACCTCACAGGTTCTAAATCAAAGCTTATTTTTCAGGATTTACCATCCGACGACCCTAAACAACGTCAGCCAAACATAACAAAGGCTCGCGAAATTCTCGGAGGTTGGAATCCAAATGTACAGCTAAATGAAGGACTTATTAAAACGATTCAATATTTTGAAGAAGAGTTGTCGCTGAAGTGATATAATCATTTGCAGATTACTTCATTAGGTTATAGACTTCAAATAATCCATATTTAATAAATTACAAACAGCAGATAATCAATAATTAGACTAATATCTGCTGTTTTTTTATGTCAAAACTAAAAGTTTAAATTTCAATACTTTTTAATTTCGGAAACAAATACGTTTAAATAGAATCTTCTAAAAAAACAACTAAAATTCTTTAAATTAATTTCTTACACGTCATTTTTTTTAGATAAAAAGTATTTCATTTGGATGTAACGTTCAATTGATTTTCAGATAATACTTTTGTGAGATACGCCTTAAAATTATGGATTGCATTAATGCTAAAAATATATGGATACTTCACATTTTAACCAAACTCATTATGAAATGTAATCCTTTTAGAATGAATTTAGCTAATAAACACAAAGACGCAGATGAAAAATAACGTGCAAAATGGTTCATGGGAATATAAATTATTATTTTATTCTTAACGTGTAGTTTAACAAAAAGTAGACGTTTTATGAACAATGCATTATGTATTCTGCCTATTTTTTTGTACTTTTGTAGCAATTTTGAACATAAAAGAGATTATGAGTTTAGAACTTAGCGAACAAGAACAGTTTAGACGTCAGAGTCTGGACGAATTACGCAATTTAGGAATTGACCCCTACCCTGCCGCCCTGTACCCAACCGATGCATTTTCTACCGATATAAAAGCTGAATTTAAAGACGAAGAAAGCGGTAAACCCGTTTGTATTGCTGGTCGAATTATGAGCCGCCGCATCATGGGCAAGGCTGCATTCGTCGAATTGCAGGATTCCAAAGGACGTATACAGATATATGTTAGTCGCGACGACATAAACACCGAAGCGCAACCCGAAATGTACAATACCGTATTCAAAAAATTGTTGGATATCGGCGATTTTATTGGAATCAAAGGATTTGTATTCCGTACTCAAACAGGCGAAATCAGTGTTCACACACAAGAACTAACCGTACTCAGCAAATCACTTCGTCCGTTACCAATTGTAAAATACAAAGACGGCGTGGCTTACGATGCTTTTGAAGACCCTGAACAACGTTACCGTCAGCGCTACGTTGATCTGGTGGTAAACGAAGGTGTGAAAGATATTTTCCTGAAACGTACCAAAGTATATCAGTCGATGCGTGATTATTTTAATGCCGAAGGTTATATCGAAGTTGAGACTCCAATTCTGCAATCCATTCCCGGGGGTGCCTCGGCCCGTCCGTTTACAACGCATCACAACGCATTGGACATGCCGCTTTACCTGCGTGTGGCCGACGAATTGTACCTTAAAAGATTGATAGTAGGTGGTTTTGAAGGCGTGTACGAATTCTCCAAGAACTTCCGTAACGAAGGGATGGATCGTACACACAACCCCGAATTTACCGCCATGGAAATATATGTAGCCTACAAAGACTACAACTGGATGATGACTTTTACCGAAAACATGATTGCGAAAATCTGTAACGATGTGAACGGAACTGACGAAATTAAAGTAGGCGATAATACAATCAGCTTTAAAACGCCGTTCAAACGTATAAGCATGATCGATTCTATCAAAGAATTTACAGGCATAGATATCAACGGCATGGACGACGTACAACTGCGCGAAGTGTGCAAACAATTGCATATAGAAGCTGATGAAACCATGGGAAAAGGTAAACTGATTGACGAAATTTTCGGCGAAAAATGTGAAGGAAACTACATACAGCCAACCTTTATCACCGATTATCCACGCGAAATGTCGCCACTTTGCAAGCGTCACCGCGATAATCCGGAGCTGACTGAACGTTTTGAATTAATGGTAAACGGCAAAGAACTTGCCAATGCGTATTCAGAACTTAACGACCCGATTGACCAACTCGGACGCTTTCAGGAACAACTGAAACTCAGCGAAAAGGGCGATGACGAAGCCATGTTTATCGATATGGACTTTGTACGCTCACTTGAATACGGTATGCCTCCTACCTCGGGTATGGGAATCGGTATGGACCGTTTGGTTATGCTTATGACCGGTCAGCAGGCCATTCAGGAAGTACTTTTCTTCCCACAAATGAAACCCGAAAAAGCAGTAAAGAAAGACGGACCTGAAAAATTCATCGAACTGGGAATTCCTACCGAATGGGCTGAAGTGATTATGAAAACGGGTATTCTAACTATTGATGGATTGAAAGGATTGAATCCGAATAAGTTCCATCAGGATATTTGCGGATATAACAAAAAACATAAACTCGAACTAACCAATCCTTCGAAAGAAGATGTGGCAGGGTGGATTGAAGCAGGAAACAAGTAGACAAGGATACGAGTTGACAAGAGTATATGAAGAAAAGGTATTACCTCGTTTACTTCTAATCTCGTCAACTCGTCCACTAAAAATATGATTAACGAAAGAAGCAAAATAGCAGTTTTGGGCGGAGGAAGCTGGGCAACTGCCATAGCAAAAATTTTGCTGACAAATTCTGATGAGATAAACTGGTACATGCGTCGGCAGGATCAGATTGACGAGTTTATACGGCAAAGCAAAAATCCATCTTACCTCACCGGTGTGAGTTTTGATACTGACCGCATTCATTTTACCAGCGACATAAACAAGGTGGTACGCACATCGGATATTCTTGTTTTTGCCATGCCATCACCGTTTATCAAACAGCACCTGAAAAAACTGAAACGCAAGCTGGACAACAAAATGATCATTTCGGCAATCAAAGGGATAGTGCCTGATGAAAATATGATTGTGTCGGATTATTTTGAACAGGTCTACAACGTACCCAAAGATAATATTGCCGTACTGGCAGGTCCCTGTCATGCGGAAGAAGTTGCGCTGGAACGTCTTTCGTATCTGACCATTGCCAGCAGTTCGCGCGACATAGCACGATTGCTTGCCCAACGTTTTACAACAAATTTTATTCATACCTCTATAAGCGATGACGTGATGGGAATTGAATTTTCATCCGTTATGAAGAATATTTATTCCATTGCTTCGGGAATTTGCCACGGGTTGAAATACGGCGACAATTTTCAGGCAGTACTTGTATCGAATGCCATTCAGGAAATAAGCCGCTTTTGTAATGCCACCAATCCAATGCACAGAGACATAAACGAACCTGCCTACCTGGGTGATTTGCTGGTTACAGCATACTCCAAATTCAGTCGTAACCGCATGTTTGGTACGATGATAGGCAAAGGTTATTCCGTAAAAACAGCTCAACTGGAAATGGAAATGATTGCAGAAGGCTATTATGCAACCAAAACCATTCACGAACTCAACGAAAAATATCATATAAATATGCCGATTGTAGATTCAATTTATGAAATTCTCTACAATCGTTGTTCACCGATTATGGAAATTAGGAAATTGTCGAATAAACTAAAGTAGTTAATAGTCGGCAGTTTGTAGTCGGCAGTATGATAATCAAAAGTATTAACATCAAACTATTAAAATATATAATGGAAACTATTAAATTATCTATCGAAAAAGCATTCGGGTTTGTATCCGAACAGGCTGTCGCTGCTTACAAAAGCAAAGTAAATGAGGCTAATGCAAGTTTACATGCAGGAACCGGAAAAGGAAGTGACTTTTTGGGTTGGTTGAATCTTCCGTCTTCACTTGATGAGGCTTTTCTGAGCGACATTGAAAACACAGCTAAAATTCTGCGTGATAATTGCGAAGTGGTGGTGGTAATTGGTATTGGTGGAAGCTACCTCGGTTCTAAAGCAGTTATCGACGCCCTTTCAAACAGTTTCGACTGGTTGCAGACCGAACGCAAAGCACCTGTTGTGGTATATGCCGGACAAAACATTGGCGAAGATTACCTGTTTGAACTTCAGGAACTACTCAAAACCAAGAAATTTGGTATCATATCCATTTCCAAATCAGGAACTACCACCGAACCTGCTCTGGCTTTCCGCTTGTTGAAAACTCAGTTAGAACAACAGCAGGGAAAAGCTGCTTCTCAGAAACTGATTGTTGCCGTAACCGACAAAGCCCGTGGTGCCTTGCGTACCCTGGCTGTTCAGGAAGGTTACAAAACTTATGTAATTGAAGATAATATCGGTGGCCGCTACTCGGTGCTTACTCCGGTTGGTTTGCTTCCAATAGCTGTTGCAGGTTTTGATATTCGTCAATTGGTTGCCGGAGCTGTAAAAATGGAAACTCTATGTGGAACTGAAACTCCATTTGAAGAGAATCCGGCTGCACAATATGCTGCTGTTCGTAACGAACTTTATAAATCAGGCAAGAAAATTGAAATCCTGGTAAATTTTCATCCTAAAATGCACTTTGTAGCAGAGTGGTGGAAACAGCTTTACGGTGAAAGCGAAGGAAAAGACAATCTGGGTATTTTTCCTGCATCTGTTGATTTTACAAGCGATTTACACTCTATGGGTCAATGGATTCAGGAAGGCGAACGCAGCATTTTTGAAACAGTTATTTCTATCAAAGAAAGCAACAACACTAAGATTTTTCCTAACGACGAAAGCAACTTAGACGGTTTGAACTTCCTTGCCGGAAAACGCGTAGACGAAGTTAATAAAATGGCTGAACTTGGAACTATGATTGCTCATATTGATGGAGGTGTGCCAAATTTAAAAATCGAATTGCCAAAATTGAACGAATATCATCTGGGAGAATTACTTTATTTCTTTGAAAAAGCATGCGGTATCAGTGGCTATGTGTTGGGCGTAAATCCATTCGACCAACCGGGTGTAGAGGCTTATAAGAAAAACATGTTTGCCTTACTCGAGAAACCGGGTTTTGAAGCTGAAACTAAAGCGATTAAAGCAAGAATCTGATTTCAAAAGAATCATATTTACAAAAAAACATCTGCAATAGGCTTGCAGATGTTTTTTATGAAAATTCATCAAGCCTAATTGATTATTTTTTTAGCATTTCTTATAGGTGTTTTGTAATCATCCCAAATAAGCCGTATTTCATATAGCATAAAAATGGCTGACCTTTGCCGTAAAAAAGTTATGTTCAGTTTGAATGAAGGCAATCGTTTTGTAGTTTGTTTGAGTGGTGTTGATTTGCGCAAGGGATTAGACGG
>CAIKVR010000230.1 GCA_903830915.1 uncultured Bacteroidales bacterium | reverse complement strand
TTTATGACCTTTGCCTGGTATGGTCATTTAAAAATGAGAGAATTTAAATGGTTTGATGCCCTTCCTGTTTTTATTGTAATCCTTATCAGTTGGGGAATTGCTCTCTTTGAATATTGCTTTCAGGTGCCGGCCAACAAGATCGGTTTCAATGAGAACGGAGGCCCGTTTACCCTGTTGCAATTAAAAGCCATTCAAGAAGTTATTACTTTGGTAGTATTTGTTTGTTTTTCATTGATAGCTTTTAAACATGAAACATTTCGTTGGAATCATTTGGTGGGCTTTATATTGTTGGTACTGGCAGTTTATTTTATTTTTAAAAAATAAGCCTTTTCCTGTATAACTACGGTTTCTATCTGTATACACGACTTTGCAAATTTGTTTATGTGTTCAATTTTTTCTTATCTTTGTAACTAAATATTTTGCGTATGAAATCTGTTTCGCTATTTATAACCATCCTTCTTTTCATTTTCCTTCCCTCCATCACATTAAATGCTGTTCCGGCTTCTCCGTTTCCTGTTATTATTTCTCAGCCAGATGGTACCCAATTAACCATTCGTTTGAATGGAGATGAATATTTCAATTATAAAACGACATTAGATGGCTATCCATTAGTCCCGAATGCGGAGGGGATATTGACTTATGCTCAAATAAATTCAAATGGTTCATTGGTTACAACTTCAGTTAAAGCCACGAATATTGATCAACGTACTTCCCTTGAAAAGAATTTTATTCAAACGTTGAGCCCAAATCCGGATTTCAGTACATTAAAACAACTTGGAAAGGCTCTAAGGTCGACAAAATTAATATCCGAAACAAATATACTGAAAGGTTATCCCCTGACTGGAACACCCAAATCATTAGTCATCCTGGTTAATTTTACCGATGTGAGTTTTGTGACTCCGACTCCAAAAACAGCGTTCACGAATTTATTAAACCTTAAGGGTTATTCGGCAAACGGGGGCACCGGTTCAGCCACAGATTACTTTCATGATAGTTCAACCGGGGTATTTAACCCTCAATTTGATGTAGTCGGTCCTTTCACATTGCCACAACCAATGGCTTATTATGGTGGTAATGATGCAAGTGGCAATGACATAAACCCCAGACAAATGGTGATTGACGCTTGTAAACTGGCACATGACAGTGGCGTTAATTTTGCACAGTACGATACAGATAATAATGGTGTGGTCGACAATGTCTTTATATATTATGCCGGTTATAATGAAGCTGAAGGAGGACCGGCAAACAGCATTTGGCCGCATCGCTGGTCGTTAGCTAATCTGGCAACCATATTTGATGGAGTATCTGTCTATGATTATGCCACGACTTCAGAGCTCCGCTCAAATTCGGGTTCCAATATGTGCGGTGTCGGAACATTTTGTCATGAATTCGGGCATGTATTGGGGCTACCCGATTATTATGTTACTTCAGGAACAGACCACCATACTTTATCAGAATGGAATATCATGGATTATGGACCTTACCTGAATTATGGTCGGACACCTCCTTCCTATTCTGCCTGGGACAGGTTTTACCTAAACTGGTCGACACCTACCGAACTCAAGGTATCGGGTGATTATACCCTGGATACACTATCCACCAGCAACAAGTTTTTTTTGATAACCCAAAATGGAAATTTCAATATGAATAGTACAAATCCCGCTCCTGCCGAGTTCTATACTTTGGAAAACAGACAGCGAAAAGGGTGGGATGCTTATCTACCGGGTCATGGAATGCTGGTTACCCACATTTTTTACAATTCAAACGACTGGGAGCAAAATACAGTCAACAACAATGCAGCTGCTATGGGAGTCGATATTGTGGAAGCCGATGGCATTGCTTTAACAGAAACCAGTTCAATTGATTCCACATTACCAGGTGATCCTTTCCCCGGAACCAGCAATGTGACTTCCTTCACACCGCTACTCCGCGATGGGACCGATATCCATAAACCTTTAGTTAATATCCGTGAAACAAATGGACTCATCCAATTTCATTTTGCGTCGAATATCGCATTACTCCAAAACCTGCTGCCCTTTCAAACAATACAGGGAACACCATCTGCAAATCAAACTGTGACTGTAAGTGGAAAACAAATAACCTCACCGATTACAATTGCATTTCTAACCGGTCTACATTTCGAAATGAAAATAGACACTGCAAAAGTCTGGGGAAAAACAATTACTTTAACTCCGGTAAATTCGAACATTGCTATCACCACCATTCAAATCCGGTACAATCCAACTGTACCCTCTTATAATACCGTTCATAACGACACCTTTGTGCTCACAACAAGCACTGGTGATTATGCCAGTGCTTTGATTTCAGGTACGTCTACCCGAGGAGTTTATGTCGTACCACCACTAGCTAATGTGGCTACAGACGCAACTTTTACAAGTTTTGTGGCAAGCTGGAATAAAGTATTCGATGCTGTGGGGTATTATTTAACTGTTTACAACATAGCAAACGAGGTGTCGACTTTAAGCGAAGGATTTGACAAAGGACTGACAGCCCCTGTTAACTGGACAATAACGACTAAAAGCATCTCAAGTTCCAACATTTATAGTGGAACAACTCCACCCTCCCTTCAGTTTTCAAATACTGGTGAATATGTCGAAACTGAAGCATATCTGTTACCGGCAGTAAAACTATCATTCTATATTCACTCCCTGGGTGGAAGCAATGGAGGATTCCTGGTAGAAGCCCAAAACGAACAAAATGTCTGGGAGAAAGTGGATAGCATACCCGTTACTTCTTCGTTGTTTGAAAAAAATAAATCGTATGCATTTGATGAATCAAAAGGATACAACCAGTTTCGTTTTACCTATATCAAAGGAATCGGTTCTATTACCTTTGATGACGTGAGTGTAAGTTTCACCAAACAATTAAATTACAATCTTCGTGAAAGTTGGACTACAGCAGTATCGGACACCTTGAATAACCTGGTTCCTAACACCTCCTATTCCTTCAAAGTAAGGGCGAGTGATAAGAGCATTCATTATGAAAATATAACTAATTTCTCGAATACGGTTTCTGTAAAGACTCTCACTTATCCTTCAAATAGCAAACTAGTGGCGACAAAAGATAAATATAACAATATTACTGTTGATTTACCTTCATTAGGTTCGCTTTTGTATGTGTATAACATCTTGGGTCAGTGTATTAAAACTATTGAGCCGGATAAAACGACTATACTTATTAGCGGATTACCAAAAAACCAGGTTTATATTCTTAAATCAAATAATCTGGTTACTAAAATTGCTTTATAAAATCGTATTTTTCATATCAAACTTTCCGTTGAGACTTTCGGGTTATCCAACGGGAAGTTTTTTTTTCAAAAAGCTTTGTATTTTAAGCAATCGTAATCTATTGTCGTTAAGCTTAGAATTTGAACTCAGATAAAACTAATCATACACCGCGGATTTACCAGATTAAAATCTTTTTATCCTTCTTTAGTAGCTGTGATCATGTTCCGATATTATATTAAATCGTAAATTGTAAATAACTAAATTGTAAATAAATGTTATCAGTCGATGCACTTACTGTCGAATTTGGCGGTCAAACTCTTTTCTCGGATATTTCTTTCGTTATTAATGAAAAAGACCGGATTGCCCTTATGGGTAAGAACGGAGCAGGTAAATCTACCTTGCTCAAAATACTGGCCGGTATGCGGGAGCCTTCCAAGGGAACTGTTTCGTGTCCCAAAGAGATGATTGTGGCTTACCTCCCCCAACACTTATTGATTGTTGATGACAAGACGGTATTTGAAGAAACAGCTATGGCTTTTTCTGAAATCAATGAAATGGGCAAACAAATTGATGTGCTGAATGAGGAACTGACCACCCGTACAGATTATGAATCGGATAGCTATATGGAACTGATAGAACGCGTATCCAGTCTGAGCGAACAGTTTTACAGCATTGAAGAAATAAATTATGATGCTGACATAGAAAAAACTTTATTGGGACTTGGCTTCTTACGGGAAGACTTCACTCGTAAGACCTCTGAATTTAGCGGTGGGTGGCGTATGCGTATTGAACTCGCCAAAATACTGCTTCGGCGCCCTGATGTAATCTTATTGGATGAACCTACCAATCATCTCGATATAGAATCCATTCAATGGCTCGAAGACTTCCTGAT
>CAIKVR010000229.1 GCA_903830915.1 uncultured Bacteroidales bacterium | reverse complement strand
CAGGTTACTTTCACTTCACAAATCTGAAGATTTATGAGCAAAAAAGCGACAGTGTTTTTATTGCTGCTCAGGGTGTGAATGTCGATATAGCATTGTTTAAACTCTGGTCGAATACCATTGAACTGTCGGAGCTAACCCTGATTGAACCTGTTGGGAAGATAATACAACACAACAAGGATTTTAATTTCGATGATTTGAGAAAGCGATTCTTTCCTGCCAAAACTGATACTGTTCCATCCAAATTCCATATAAACATATTGAATGTGAGTATGGTGAATGGAGAAATCCATTACAGCGAAAACCTGTATCCGATTAATTATTTTATCAAAAAAGTGAAGATTGAAAGTCTGGGAAAACGCTGGAACAACGATACCATTGCTATGCATTTTGCTTTTTCTTCGGGTACTGGAAGTGGCGATGCAAATGGAAGTATAACCATGAATATGAAAACAATGGGCTACAAACTGGCCGTGGTTATACAGAAATACGACCTGAAGGTATTGGAACCTTACCTGCAGGATTTTACAAATTATGGCAATTTTTCAGGAAATATGGATGCCAATGTAAAATCGACCGGTAATTTCAACGAAAAGCTGAATGTGACCAACAGCGGTATGGTGATTATTCACGATTTCCATTTCGGTAAAAACCCAAAGGATGATTACGCCTCGTTTGATAAACTGACGCTGGCTATTCGCGAAATGAGCCCGAAGAAGAAATGTTACCTCTACGATTCCATTTCGCTTATTCATCCTTATTTCAAATACGAACGCTATGACAAACAGGATAACCTGGAAACGATGTTTGGCAAGCATGGTTCGAACATTAAAGCAGCAAATGACGATTCCGACAAATTTAATCTGGTAATTGAAATTGCCAATTATCTAAAAACACTGTCGAAGAATTTCTTTCGGAGCGATTACAAAATCAGTCATGTGGCCATTTACAACGGTGATGTGCGGTTTAATGACTATTCGTACAGCGAGAAATTTGCCATTGAACTGAAGCCGCTCTACGTGCGTGCCGACTCTATTGACAAGCACCACCGGCGTATTAATGTGAGCTTTTCAAGTTCAGTATTGCCTTATGGTAACATAAATATAAAGGCAGGTATAAACCCCGTTGACAGCACCGATTTTGACCTGCAATACAACTTCACACGCTTGCCTGCCGCACTTTTTAATCCCTATCTGATAACCTACACTTCTTTTCCGCTCGATAGAGGAACGATAGAATTGAATGGTGCATGGCATGTGCTGAACGGTCATATCAAAAGCACGAATCATCTGATTGTAGTTGATCCACGACTGGCCAAACGACTGCATAATAAAGGTATACAATGGATACCTATGTGGCTGGTCGTTGCATTTATTCGCGAAAGCGGCAACGTGATTGATTATCAGGTTCCCATAGGGGGCACATTGCAGCATCCGAAGTTCAATTTTCATGATGTGCTGATGGATTTGATTACCAATATCATTATTAAACCACCAACTGTCATTCATCGTTTGCATATTAAAGACGTAGAAACGGAAGTGGAAGGTTCGCTGAAATTGAAATGGGAAATGAAAAGTGCTTCGCCCGGGTTTAAAGAACGCTGGTTTATAAGGAAAATGGCCGACTTTCTAGCTAAGAATCCGGATGCAACCATTAATATACAACCCAATGTTTTTGCCGCTAAGGAACAGGAATATATTCTGTTTTTCGAAGCCAAGAAAAAGTACTTTTTAGCTACACACCATTATTCAAGTAGGAATTTGAGCAAAAAAGATTCGGTGCTGGTGGAACGAATGTCGATACGCGATTCCGCATTTCTGGCTTGTCTAAATACCCATTCCCGTGGTGCTATGGCATTCTCCATTCAGGAAAAATGTCAAATTTATGTTACTGCCGCTGTGGTAAATGCCCGGTATGAGCGACTGAACCAACAACGAAAAGAAGCATTTATGGCTCTGATAAAGAAAAAGGAAGTGCTGAATCAAATCCGTTTCTCAGCACCTGAAAATGTAATTCCATTCAATAGCTTTTCGTTCTACCGAATTATTTACAAAGGCGATTTCCCCGAATCGTTTATGAATGCATACCGCCTCATGAATCAAATCAACAACGTTGGCGAACGAAAACAGTACCGCAAAGACCGCAAGAAAGTGAATTTGATTAAATAGTTTATAGTATTACAGATTTGAAAAACCAAATTAAAAATAAGATGGAACAAATATAATAATGCCCTTGTTCCTACTTGACCTTGTAAATGTTCAGCGAATGGCTCTGCCTTCGTCGCTTAATAGGAAAGATCCTGCTTACCATATTGGGCGCAAAATATAAATGTGAGCGTTAATTCCCGCTGACTCCATTTTTTGCAAAGTGTGCCATAAAAAACCAATCGACTTAATTTCTTAATGAAATTCAGCAGATTTCGTTCTATTAAAAGAGTAGTCTGTTTCGAATACAATCTCTTGCCATTTTATCTACCCCATAGCTCCAAGCGACGGGGTCGGTTGTATTATAAACTTTTTGTCCTGATTATAAACCAGATTCTTCTCCTTTCAGTTGGATTCCAATAGTTAGTCAATCACTTCCAATAGGAAATCAATGGATTCCAACAGGAAGTCAACCGATTCCAATTGGAATTGGAATAAAACATATCAAAGTTCACCAAAACTAACTAGGATTTTAAGTAATTTGAAAGAAGAAGTATTGTTGATAAAAATTTTTAATTAAATTTGCAACCAATATTGTTTGAAAAATAATTGTAAAACCAAAATTGGTATGAGACTATTTTTATTACCAGCATTTATTCTTATTGTAAGCACTTTTACAGGTTATGCAGTTGAACCGGAAACGAAGAAAATTTCGGTAAATATTGAAACCGGTTTGTTTGGTTCGTTGGACAACAGTTTAGATGCTCGTTGGCAAATTCGTAAATCTGCCTGGTCGCACTACGACTATGGATATAGCAATTATGGTGCACCCTACGATAATTTTCAGGTATCTTATTTTGGAGTGAAACCGGAATATCTGTTTGCAAATGACAAATTAAGTGTGAGTGCCGGTTTGCGGTTTTTGGATGTATTCAGCAGCATTTCATCCGGGTCGCTGACCGATAATAATGCTTTTTATCTGCTCTATAATCAAAGTGATAATGTGACAGAATATGCCAGAGTCAAGGAGATAAATCAGGAAAGTTATTACCTGAGTGTTCCGATAGAACTAACATATATTCCGTGGCGGTTCAGATACCTGAGTTTATATGCCAAAGTGGGTACTGAATTCGGTTATTTACTCAATTCCACTTCTGATATTGTTTTTATGAACAGCACAATGAATGTCGAGAAACAATCCATTTTGAATAATACGGGAGTAAGTCCGAATTCGCGTTATTCCACATTTTACAGTGCTTTGGGTGTGAAATTTGGTAAACCGAACAAAGTACGCTATAACGTTGAAAT
The DNA here is from genome assembly GCA_903830915.1 of uncultured Bacteroidales bacterium. Classification (GTDB taxonomy): domain Bacteria; phylum Bacteroidota; class Bacteroidia; order Bacteroidales; family Paludibacteraceae; genus Paludibacter. The sequence continues at coordinate 2,274 of CAIKVR010000229.1, read as the reverse complement.
TTATCTGCCTTCAAAGCTGCTTAGTGAGAATAATTCTTCAATACTGAAAATGGGTGCTTTAACAGGTTTCTCGCTATCAGTAAGTATTCCTGTAAAATAAAAATCAATTAAAGTTATGAGAAACTTGAAAATTTATATAGTTGCCCTTGCTTTATTGCTCACGGGCTGTTCAATAAATAGTCTGAACGATTCTACGTTTATAGAAGATAGAAATAATCCGGGATTACCTGAATATTCCGAATGGGGCTTCAATACCTTTGGTGCTTATATCGACCGCTCGGCTTATGTTTCGGCCTACGATGTAATGCCTGCAAAAATCATTGTTTCGGCCGATACTTTTCAACTCCGGTTAAACGGTCAATGGAAAGGCAGTCCGCTCACTCTTAAATTCAGTCTGAAAGGCTATAATCCAACCAACTATTCATCGCTTACTAGCCTGAATGACAGTAGGTTTAATTTGGTTGATAAAAATTATAAAGTCACTATGATTTATCTTGGAAACACGCAGGTACTAAATGTGTACGAGGGTGAACTTTATTTTAAAAGGGTACAGCTATTATACGTGGATAAGGAATCAACAGAAACGATTTTGTCGGGCACTTTCATGTTTAAAACCCACTTTGCTGATGAACCGGTAACTATATCCAGCGGACGTTTTGATTTGGGAATTGGATTTGATAATTTCTACAAGTTCTGAAATTTGAGAATAATACTTAAGGTTTGATAAGAAAACTCTTTCGGAGTTTTAGTTGTAATTATTCTTGTGGGATTTTTTGTAATAAACGCAAATACATTTTAAATATATGATTGGAACATTTGTCAACACAGCCGCCGTTTTAGTTGGCGGAACGATTGGTTTATTGCTTAAAAAAAACATGCCTGAGCGTGTTACAACCATTTATTTTCAGGCAGTGGGGCTGTTTACACTGGCTATCGGTATTTCGATGGCAGTAAAAATGGACCACATACTTATCGTGGTGGGCAGTTTGGCTATTGGGTCGCTGCTGGGCGAATGGATGAATCTTGAAGTAGGAGTGGAACGAATGAGCGAGTACCTGAAAAAGCGTTTTCGCATAGGCAGCGATAAGTTTTCCGAAGGATTGATAACTGCTTTCCTGCTGTTTTGCATTGGTTCAATGACTATTCTCGGTACTATTCAGGAAGGCACGGGCGGTTCATCCGATTTGCTGTTTACCAAGTCGCTGATGGATTTCTTTTCGGGTATGTTATTAGCTTCTGCATTTGGTTTCGGGGTGATTGTGTCAGCTATTCCATTATTAATCTTTCAGGGATTACTGACTTTACTGGCTATGTATGCCGGTTCGTTTTTTACTCCGGTTATTATTCAGGGATTGACCAGCGTGGGTGGCATTCTGCTCATCGGACTGGGAATAAATATCCTCGAAATCAAAAAACTGCGCATTATGAATATGCTGCCTGCTTTGTTGGTTGTAGTATTACTTTTGTGGATTTTCAGATAACGATTACATTCTTTTTTTTCGCATGATGTTGAAACCTCACGCTCATCCTATCGGTCGTTGTTACACGACTGGCTAAAATCTGTAAGTGGCAAAGCGATGACCGATTTCTACTGCGTTGGATTTTAATCCAATGCAAATTAGGAGATTGTTTTTTCTCCTCCACTTCCCTCTCAAAATGAAATCTTACATCTGTTTGAACAACACTAAGCTAAATACGTTATTAAATTATTACACTGTTTTACTGAAAACATACCTGCTTTATAGACAACGTTTTCTGAGATTAAATCTTATAAAAACTGAAATAGTTTTTTACTTATGCACAAATATATTACTTTTGTGCAATATTTACTTGTATTTACTATAAATTTGAACGAAATATAAATCAGGTTAACGGAGGAAAATACATTACTTTTTCTGTTTAAAAACTCTGACAAATCCGTGATAAAATAATGAACAAAAACAAAGTATTTGAGCAGCGGCTGAAGGCGTTGCAGGAAATGGAAGACAATGCGGCCACCAAGCAGCATTTAAAAGGGAAACTGACTGCCCGTGAGCGTATTAACGTGCTTTTCGACGAAGGAACTTTCTTTGAATTTGATGCTTTTGTATCACCTTCGCAAACACCCATGAGCAGCAAACAATCCAATTTTGGTGATGGTGTTGTGGTGGGTCGTGGATTGGTTCAGGGACGCAGTGTATTTGCTTATGCTCAGGATTTCACCGTGTTGGGTGGCTCGTTGGGTTATGCTCACGGTATGAAAATTGCCAAAGTGCAGGAAATGGCTCTGAAGCT
>CAIKVR010000228.1 GCA_903830915.1 uncultured Bacteroidales bacterium | reverse complement strand
CTTATGTCCCCTTGTTTCGGTCAATTACGTTGATAGGAAATAAAAAATCATAGTCGTCCATATTTTTCCTAATCAGGTTTAACTTGTTCCTGTTTGTGTGTCACCTCTCCATTTTGCTTATTTTGGTCCACTTCCCCACTTGTATTACGGGTTTGATAAAAATAACCCAGGAAAGGAAGATTCTTATTGAATGATCGGAGTGAAAGAAAGATTAATTTTGCATGAAGGAAATTGTATTTCTCAAATGAAAATGGGTCAGAGGATATCTGTTGTGGTTAAAACGCAGCATCTGGGTTAATAGATAGGATTTAAAACTCTTAAAGTGATTGCAATACATAAGATTCACAAATGATTGAAAGATCGTTTGTAGACCTTCTATACTGTTAATAAATTCGAGAATCTTGAAGTTTAAAGTCAAAAAACATTACAGCCGGTAGAGATTACTGAAAAGACTCTGTTCATCAAAGTTCCGTTCACGACTGCTGCCAAATCTACAATCACTATATTACCTAAGGCTCCACAAAACATCATAGAAATTAACGGACATTAAGGCCTGGTTTTCCTTTTGTCTCAGCAGATGTACTCGACACCCATTAAAAATAAAACCAAAAAAAAAGGCTGTATCATTTCTATATATGATACAGCCTCTTGATGTAATGAACTTCCTTATTTTACTGAATAATTAACTACCTGGAAAGTCTGATTTCCTTTCGTGTAATTATACCACAGCAATGCCCATTGGAACGGTACAGCTTCTGCCGAATGAGTTGTAGGTATAGACGGCACGTAGCCTGAAACTGTGGTGGCAGTACCAAATGATGTGGTAATGTTCTTCCCATGTTCATATCCATAACCTGCACCCATACTTAACCCGCCAACCGTAAGTTCTAACTCACCTTCGTAACTTTGACTAAAACCTGTTGTTTTCGAGCTGGTTTTTGACATTTCTACTTCCTGTGAAGACCCCCCGGTAGATCCTGCTCCAATATAAGAGCTTGCATATTCCAGCTTGTCAGAGATAGGTACATTTGAAAAACCTGTCGTGAAAGGTGGATATGTAAATGGCTTTCCTATTGTGTGATGGAATAGGGATTTGTCAATGCGGGGTGCACTCTGTCCTTCAGTCAACTCATTGTATGTATCCACGGATACAGGCTGTATAAGAGCCGCTCTTGGGAAGCCCAACATCACTTCACTACCTATTTCAGCCGAATTATCACTTTGTACGATCTTATAGAAGTAGCTATCGTAAGGGACGGCTTTCAAAACAACTGTATTTTCTTGAAATGCCGTGAACGTTTGGGTGGTAGTCGTTGATATCTCCGTAGCAAATGAATTCGAAAAACCTACACTTACTTTAGCCGAAAATTTAACGCCTCCAATTTTGGTGGCTACCACAGGTAAAGTAAATTCCTTTTCGAAACCAATGCTAAGCGAAGCGGTACTCGTAATTTCTTTTTCTTTTGTACTTGACACAGTACTTGAATTACCCCAATTGCTGGTAGGACTGTTATTTGTATCATAATTATCGGTCCAGAAAGGGGCAGCAGCCATAACAGCAACAATAACCGGCTTGGTAAGCATAAACTGATGACGTTGGTATTCAAGTACCCGGGCAGTATGCTTCGTATTTACAGCAGCAATCACCGGAAAATGCATTTTATCCATTGAATTGCCACTATTCAGACTAAAGAACGGTTGTGCCGATACACTACTTACATACGTGCTATCAGTAGTATTAATTGTTGTACAGACCAAATTTGTAAGTGCAGAATAGTTAGTCATCGTACCAGCTTTTATTGTAACTCCTATCCAATATAACATTTCGCGTCCGGAAGGGTCTTTGTCAAAATTACCGGCAACCATCTGATCTCCATAAACATAGTCGTAATTACCACTAACGTTAGTTAATCCTGATTGGAAAACACTATTTTTAATGCCGGCAATATCTGAATTAACTTCTAATAAGCTCAGGTTACCATT
>CAIKVR010000227.1 GCA_903830915.1 uncultured Bacteroidales bacterium | reverse complement strand
TGAGTTATTGCTTAAAACATTTATTCAAAGGTTCGGGATTAACCCGTACTTAAAGAAAAATAGAACTATTATCTCTGAACTAAGGAATTGGGGCACAATTGCCGCTTAATTTAGAGCTTTTTATAACGAACTATTGAATATGTATATTGCAAATTCGACAACAGATATTAAACAAAAAGTTCAAATTCATACAGCAGGCGACAGCTATTTTAATGGAGGTAATGTGGGCATAGGAACAGATTCACCCGATGCTCTGTTAGCTGTGAAAGGAACTATCCATGCCCGTGAGGTACTTGTTGACCTGAATCCTCCTCTTGCCGACTTTGTATTTCATCCTACTTACAAACTCATGCCACTTAATCAGGTAGAGCAATATATAAATACCAATAGCCATTTACCTGAGATACCTTCTGCCGAAGAAGTAAGCAAGAATGGCATGAATATGGGTGAAATGCAGAATAAACTCCTTCAGAAAGTAGAAGAACTGACATTGTATGTAATTGAGCAGCAGAAACAGATTGAGGAGTTGAAGAAGTTAGTAAAAAAGTAAACGAGGAGACGAGGAGACAAGGGAACGAGGCATAATAAGATGATGATTTTATGTTTGTGATCTGTCTCACTTGTGCATTTTTAACTGCAATTATTAAATTTGAATTATACTAAAATGAAAACGAAATACAGAATAATACTGGCTGCATTGCTCTGCCTGTTTGCTGTAGCAGGAAGGGCACAAACGACCGTAAAATTTGAATACGACGATGACGGAAATATGAAACAACGCAAAGTGTTGATTATGACCGCACCCAAGAAAAAGCCAACAGCAGAAACCCCGGCACCTGTAACCGATGTATTGGGAGAGCAGAAAATCCTTATATATCCCAACCCAACACGCGGAGAGTTCATGCTCTCGGTGCAACTATTGAATAACAAAGAGACTAATTATTACTGTTTGTATGCTTTAAATGGTTCGGTGATAGCAAAAGAACCCATTTCGGGAAATTCAACAACCGTGAATATATCCGAAAACCCGAAAGGTATCTATCTGCTGGATATTTTTCTGGGAGACAAAGTATCCCGTTGGAAAGTGATTAAACAATAAAACGTCCATATTATGAGAATAAAATATACAATAGTTTGTCTGATGGCTCTTATAGGCACAGCCAACGCCCAATATCAGAATTATGTACTGAAAGATCCTGATTCGAATACCGATTCGCATACTTATGTGGGGCGGGATTACGTGCGCTTAACCAACGGTTATAAATTTACTGCCGTGCAGGGTAAAACCATGAATGCCAAAGTAAAGAGCGGATTAAGTACCGATGATGCCAATAACTTTGTGGCTATTGCAATCCCTACACCCGGAGGAAGCTCCGATGCAGTAACAACCATCGATAAAACCAAAGCAGTGGGGCAAATTCCTATTTCATCATCCGTAAGTCCATCGGGGGCAAAGTGTTATAATGTGCCTATAGAAATTGTACCGGGCCGGCAAGGCTTTCAACCCAATATTTCCCTGTCGTATAATAGCCAGGCTGGAAACGGATTGGTTGGTGTGGGATGGAGCATTAGCGGATTATCGTCTATCGAGCGGGTAAATAAGAATATGTTTTTTGATGGAAAAAACGATATTCCGGCTTTATCAGGCGATGATGCTTTTACATTAGATGGAGTAAGGTTAATCAAAAATGAAACTACCAGCACCGATACCCAATATAACTATGAAACTGTAACGGGGAATACCCGGGTGATAGCGTATGTAAATGGAGATATTGTAAAGTTTTTTAAAGTATTTTATCCAAACGGAACGATAGGCATAATGGGATATACTGACAACACCGTATCAAAACTGTCGTATCCTGTAACCACTTTGACTGACATGAATGGAAGCGTAATTACTTTTTCATATACATTGGACACTACAGATTTGAATGCCGAAAGTACCAATGAAACTTATTATATCAATGAAATTAATTATGGTAAATGCAGCAGTATTCTTGATTTTGCAAAACTGAAATTCAGATATTACTCGACAAGACCCGATGTGATGGTAGGTTTTCAATCTACCAAATCAGAGATTGTTCGTAATCTGTTGTACAAAATAGAGAGTTTCGTGAATACCGATTCCGTGCGTTGTTATCAATTTGAGTATTCCAATGCTGATCCGAAAACACCCACAATTGTGAATGATGTTTCCAGATTGATTCAAATAAATAGTACTGCCAATAGAGAGCGGATAAATCCACTGAAATTCTATTACGGTGAAAATATAAGTCCATCAGTAAGTAGTACTCCGGCTAACTTCACAAATGCAAATTTTAATTTGAATGAGGTTAATGCAGTGCGGGGAAAGTTTGATGTCAATCCACAAAATGATGCACTATTAGTTTTTCCAAAAAAAGAAGCCTACACTCCTAAAGCAGCTAATGGGACTTATACAACCAATTATCTGAATAACGAGCTAATAAAGGTATATCAAAATGTAAAAGATGGCAGTTCGATTCCTTGTCCGATTATTATAAATGGATCCGATAGTCCATTTACTACTGGCGATGGTTTTGAAGATGTATTTTCAGCCAACGTGGATGGAAAAGGACAAGATGAAATTGTAAAAGTAAATATGCGATTTGATGAGGTTAATAATTCAGACTATGAGTATCTTACATTCAATGTATTCGGAGTTAATAGTAACAAAAAACTACAGTTGTTGAATAGTTATGATTATCAGCTAGGAAGTCTGATATATCCTAATGGCATGGATTATTCGGTTACGCCCTGGAAATTTTATACCGGCAACTTTAGCGGACATGGAAAAACGGAAGTAGTGGCATTGTCGAAAGATAACGATATAAGAAACAAAGCATTACTTATCGATTTAGATGGTGGTGGAAGAAATCTTTTTACGCAAGCAAATATAATCAATACCAATGATATAGTATACCCGATGGATATTGATGGTGACGGACAGACCGAAATTGTATGTGTAAAGGCAAGTCAAACGGTCTTATATAAATATGTAGATAATATATCAGGTTTTCAATCCGTAGGTTCATGGGCATTAACCACAACCGATTTTAACGAACGAAATGCAAGGCAAATACTGTTTGCCGATTTAAATGGCGATGGGAATATAGATATTATATTTTCTCCAAAGGCACAACATAATGATACTATAATAACTTGCCCACAGAAATCACTTGTCAGGACAGGACCAAGTCCTAATTTATGGGTTAATCAGCCCTATATGGAATGCCCAAACCCCAATTGCCAGTATCCAATCTTACGATGTTATAGAGAACCGGGTACATGGAATGTTCATTACCTTCAAACTGTTAGATATCTAGGTGGTGGTATAAATGGTTGTCAAACAATGGGAGATTATAATTTTCCTGATGATAGCGGTTTATGGGATATGGTCACAAAATTTAATTCTGCACCTTTAACTTACCCTATGCACCCTATTACAGGCTGTAATTATCCAATAATAGAAAATGGTAATGGTGTAACCTATTGCCACGGATGTGGAGGAAAAGTCACATACCCTATACCAGAATGGGATTTTAGTCGTTGTTGGAAGTGCGGTGCAGAACTTGCACATAATAATCCTTTTCCATCATGTAATTTGACGGACTTTTGTTCAAGTAGTGCTCATCCTTTTTTATCCTTTACATCCCAACTTGATTATAGTGGTTGGAGTAGAACCGTTAATACACCGAATATTTATCAGTATCCTAGCATAACAACCAAAGACTGGATTTACAAATATACTAATGGTCGTTCAATTGTAAGGACTGAAACAGATAATAATGGGATAACCCGTGTGAATACACAGAAATTTTCTATTCATGAAGTAAATGGCGATGATGTTCCCGACTTAATTATTCAAGATACAAGCAATGGAAATATTTCAATTTTACCGTATGATTCTAAAATTAGATTTTTTAAGAATAGTTATATATCAACAACCAATAATCCAACTCCTGCGGGGTCTGAGCTTTTAGATTATGATTTAAATTCCGGTCATAGTTATTCGGCAATTTTAGCATTGGGTTCGAACAAACTGACAAGTTGTGAATTTCCATTCAATCATACACGCAGCACCACGATTTCACTTATGGTGAATAGCCTGGGTGTGGCCGATAAAACAGATTACAGCCAGCTCTCGCAGGGAACAAATTACACGATGGGGAGTTCAGCCGTATTTCCCTATACCGACTACTCAGGTTCGTTTTGGGTAACTGCCCAAACAAAAGCCATGTATAACAAACAGATGATTGGCAATGCAATCTATTCTTATTCAGGTGCTATTGTTCATACTCAGGGTTTGGGGTTAATTGGATTTAGTTCTATGGTATCAACAGACTTGATGAAGAATAAAACGGTAACTACCGAATATGATCCTAAACATTCGGGAGTTGTAACACATCAAACATCCCCAGAAATAGAATCAAGTTTTGATTATACTTTTATTGATTAT
>CAIKVR010000226.1 GCA_903830915.1 uncultured Bacteroidales bacterium | reverse complement strand
GATGGTAATAAAAGAATCGCCATTACAGCTGCTTCAATGTTTTTACTCATGAATGGCTACTTGTCAGTTGCAAAAGACTTTATGTATAGGATGGAAACAATAAGCTATCATGTGGCAGCCGGTAATATTGATAAAGAACTTTTACTTGAAATCATAACTTCCATCCTGTATGAAGAAGATTATTCAGAAGAACTGAAATTAAAACTGATTGATGCTTTTTCTAAAAATGCTGTTGATTTTGAAGAATAATCTCTTCATTGACTAATTCAACGTACTAAAAGCAAAATAGATTACCCATGACAGGTCAAACGTGGAAAAAAAAGTAACTGCTCACATCTATTAATGTAATCAAATGTAAGCTCATTTATTCATTATAGAATAAGTCTTTGCCCCGATAGGGGTTAAATCTTGCTTATTGTATTATTGTGCCCCATGATTTGTATTTTTGCACCCTCCTAAACGGTTTTGAGCTATTACTTTTGTTTTTGAAATCAGTCACAAAGTATATAATGAAAAACGCATTAACCTTAATTCTACTAATTTTTATTCAACAATTAGTATTTTCTCAATACCGAAACCTAACGGTAGATATGACCGTATTACATGGTCATCCACGTTTATTGCTTTTGGATAACGAAAAAAACGAATTCAAAAAGTTTAATCACCAAGATTTTCATAAGTCTTCCCTTCTTTTTTTGTCGGTTCTGATTGAATGACACCATTGCCATATTCAGAGAATAATTTTCGATATTTTATAAAAAGCTTATTTACTATTTTTACCTCATCTCCACGCACAATTGGAGTTCTTTGTTTTTGATAAGTAACCACATATCTTTCTTCAAAATCAGCTATTTTTTTGTAGATGTCATTTGCTCGGAAAGCCTCACGACCAAGTATCATCGGCAAACCCTTTTCTGAATAAACAATATCTTTATCAAGGGTATCTCCAAGCATATCATAGAACATTTTCCAACGCACTTTATAAAAACCTTCAATCAGACCACTCCATTCGCGCCAAGCATAATCAAAGACATTGGACATTTTGGGTCCATCAGATCCCCAGATGGTAAGCAATGAGGTCGCATCTCTTTCAAGCAAATCTTTTTCTGCAGGCGTGGTTCCCCATTGACGGGCATCAGCCAACCACTGGTCAAAATTATATACCGAAGTGGTACGAAGCATTTCATCAGCATCAGATAACAATTCTAAGAAACGTTCTGAGTGAAGCTTAAATGCTTTCTTGTCTTTATTTCTGTATGCCTCAATCGCTTTTTTATGGATTGTCTGCGCTAGATTGGTCATAATTTGTCGCTGCACATCAACTAAGTCAAAGCGATATGGCTTCGAAATTTTAAGGACATTCACGTCTTTCAACAATAACTCCTGTGATTCATACAATAGCGATTCTGGATATGGAATTTTGAGGCCAGCGTTTGGTCCCGATTTTTTTACATCCAAAGCCGGACGAGCCGCAATGATTGAACTATTTTCCTTTAAATTTGCTCCTTCAGAACGATATGGCCCTTTCAATAAAAGACTCCAGGCTTGCGTAGCACTTGACGAAGAAACGCCATACCGACGGCTTGCATAATTTTTCAACCAGGTATTAACATCCACTTTACCCGAACGATAATTCATTTCAAAAAGAAGATCATAGAATACCGTATTCTGGTTAATTCCCTCCATAAAGAAACCAGCTCCGCAAAGGTTCGCAGCTGTCGATTTGAGAGCCTCATAACGGTTTGTTGAAACGTCCGCTAAATCGCCGTGCATATTAATACGCCCACCAAAATTGTGAATCGTACCATAAACAAATGGATACCCCCAAAAATTTTCGGTAGTCTTATTTTTTCCTCCCAAATCAAGAATCAACAAGTCAGACTTTGGAACTGCCATAACAATATCCTTGCGTAAACTCCATGACTGCATAACCCAAATAGCATCCTTGTCAACAGATTTATACAGACCATTAATTGCCTGACCTACTGCTGTTAAATATTCGGGTGTATTTATAGGAGGAGCACTCTCGTGAAAAGGATCGGAAGCGTAATAGATCGTATTTCCGAACAATTTTCTCTCTTCTTCCAGAAACGCTTTTCCAAAACGAATAAACATCGGATCAGTAGGATCTATTTGGGCTGATCCTTTAGGAAAGCCAGCCCATCCTTTTTGAAAAACTATTTTTGCATCGGGAAATTTATCCTTCATTTCACGGGGTACATATCCAGAAAAACCCTGCATAATAGGTGTCATGCCTAATTCTTGTTCCCGTTTCAAGATGTTACGCCCCAGTTCTAGGTGACTATCGATCCACGATTTGGGTAGTGGCCCACCATAACTCTGAATATTTTGCATCCATTGCCAAGCCAAATGAGCTGGACCTGTCAGAAACGCACGTATCTCAGAATCCGTAAAATTGAATTTCAAAAGGGTATTGTACCACACCGTCTCCAAACCTGTAACCATCAATGGCATGTTAATCCCATTCATGGACATGTAATCAATTTCCCTTTGCCAGCGTTCCCAATTCCACCAGGGAGCTGAATAGCTGAGGGTACAATAGTTCATATAAACACGGTATTTCCCATTCAAAACCTGTCTCTCCGCTTTTAAAGGCAGAGGCAGGTTTTTGGGTAAGCTTAGTTGGTCACCAGTCCACGAGATATGTGCATTGCATGTATATTTTAAATACGAATTAAATGCCGTAGCAATAGCAACACCTGTATTCCCGCGCAAAACTATTCGCCCGTCCTTAGAGGCAATTTCAGAAACATCCTGATCTCCCTGTGCTGAAATTTCCTCCAAAATAAATTGTTTTCCATAGCCAGGGATAATACGGTCGATAAGTTCATAAGCCGATTTGACTGGGCTTGAATATACGAATCTGGCAAAAAGAAATAGAAATAGAATTAACAACTGTTTTTTTTCATTATGCTTATATTTAAATTGTTTGATGTTTAATTTCAAATTTAAAAATCAAACTATTATCTACCGGGTTTGAATATATACATTTTCTGCAATCTTCTGCTTTCTTGCCTTAATTCCCATTACATTTAACAATACTAATATTGAAGTTTTGAATGGTTTGCACACCACAAACATTTGTATAAGTTGCAGTTACAGTACCTGATGTAGTAGGAGTTATTTTTGGTTGACGCGAAGTGCCTGAAGTGCCCAAACCTGTCCAACTCCACGAACCGCTAGTCATTAATCCGCCAGATCTTAGTTCAGGTCCAAATTTTATTTGGTCTCCTGGTTTTATGGTTATATCCGATCCTTGAACCCTTTTACCCATATTGATCTGAAAATAAGGAACTATAGGTGTGGCAGTGCAAGCAGGTAAAAGTTTGTAATATCCGGCTTTTGTTGTATTTGGTATCGGATCGCCAAAAGTTGCGCTATTGAAAGAGATAGTCCCTGTTTGAGAATACAAATAATTAAACATTCCATTTGCGCCATAAGCCACATCGCATCTTCCAGGTAAAGTATAACTCCCATTGTCTGCCGAGCACCGGGTATAGCCATCGGGAGCTGTGCCATTCACAATTGGATTCAAACTAATTTGAATTTTATCTAAATCGGGTAATTTTCCTGTTGCATTTGAAAATCGAATGGTATTGTAACCTTTATTTAGTTTTACAGTATATGAAGTGCTTTTTAATAGCATATTTCCACCTGAGTTCAATCCAGTTAAAAGAGTATCTTTTCCATTTATACTCATGGTTGCATTTCTATTTTCTCCACTTAAGTAGGTAATTGTCAGTTTGTATTTGCCTGACGATTTTGCGTAGATTTCACGAAACTCAATATAATTATCTGCACGATTTCCTAAATTTATTGCTTTTGCTAAACCTGAACAATTATAATCGCCTTTCATTTGACCTTGTTTCGCAACGACATAGTTATTTTGAGAGAGGTTAAAATTATTTATCCAGGCGTATTCAGCTTCAAAAGTTTCCTTTAATTTGTTTTTTGCTCCGATAACTTTCAACATGACAACACCATGTGAAGGAACTGTTGTGGTGTATTCTGAATTAATAGGATTTAAATCGGTGTGGGACCATAAATCTCGAATGGTCGCAGGACCTTCTAAATTCAAATCATTTAATTTAAACGTCATAACAGAAGCCACATCGCTTCTGTTAAATAAAACCACAGCACGTTGTAAACTTTGTTTGCCATTCAAATTTTTAGCAAAAACTTGTAAGCCCGCTCCATTATCAGCAACTATTTGTGCTTGAATTCCTGTTGTATCCTGATTCACTGCAATAACCTCAGTATTGGTCAGGATATCCTTTGTTTGTTGTGATATTTTAGTTAAATCATTTCCCAAAACAAGAGGCGAAGATAAAATACACCACAAACTAAAATGGCTTTTGTCTTCTTCTGCCTTCATTCCACGCCCTACTTCAAGCATATCCATATCATTATAATGTCCTTGGCTTGCATAAGCTGCTAAATAAACATTTAAATCAAGATTATTCATCACGCTAGCCCAATTAGCCCTAATATCCGCTGAAATTCTCCACGAATTGGCAACTTTGGTAACCCAAACACCTGGAAATTGCCACCTGCAAACATTATAAATTATATCATTTCTTCCTGTATTATCAATCGCTTTTTTAATGTCTGTATACCGAGTTGCTTCGTCTAATTTAAGATTAGACCCACCGCACCAATCAACTTTCAAATAGTCGAAGCCCCAGTCTTTAAAAAAAAGATCAATATCCTGTTGATCATGATTATATAAACCTCCATTAATACCTCCTGTTTGTTTGTTATACAGACATCCACATGTTTTATCGCCTGCATCGGAGTAAAAACCTGCTTTTAAGCCTTGTGAATGAATGTAATCAGCCACATTTTTCATCCCGTTAGGAAATTTAACGGCATCAATTTTTAATGTTCCATCAGCATTGCGACCATCGAAAAACCCATCGTCAATATTAATGTAATTGAAACCAACGGCGGCTAAACCAGAAGAAACCATGGCAGCAGCCTGTCCTTTGATAATGGACTCGTTTATTTTTACTCCAAAATTATTCCAACTTGCCCAACCCATAAGTGGAGCTTTCGAGCGGCCTGTTCCCTGAGAAAAAGCAGAAGGCGCAATAAGCCCAAAGACTATTGTTGCGACTAGAAAATTTGCTAGTAAAAAAGTGTCTTTTTTCACAACTTTGTTTTTATATCAGATTTATAAATAGTAACATTTATACCAAATGTATTTATAAAATAGTCCAATTAGTTTAATTGGATTTTTTTTATTATCTTTGGGCTATAATATAAATACATATTTATTATGGCAAATGCAAAAGTTATAATCATTAACGAAACTGAG
>CAIKVR010000225.1 GCA_903830915.1 uncultured Bacteroidales bacterium | reverse complement strand
TTTGTAGATGAACGTGTATTTGTTCCATCGGCTGAATTGGTACCACTAACCATTGTATATGGGTTTCTTGAAACCGATGAACTTATACCACCGCTATTTATTAAAGTTGACCTTGTATCAGCATTTACAGGATTCCCTACCCTTGAATTTGCTGAGGAATATGAATGATCTCTTCTGCTGTTTTCGTCATAAGCAGCACTGGATTTGTTATGTCCATTTCCCCAATATCCTCCAAAACCTCCATACCCATAGTAATCACCGTAACCATAATATCCACCATATCCGTACATTCCACCGTAACCATACATTCCACCATATCCGTACATTCCACCGTATCCGTAGAAACTATCGTATCCAAACCAGGGGTTGTACATTCCACCAAAGCCATAATAAGGAGAATTCCATCCATTTCCCCAACCACCATAACCATATCCGTAAGGATTGGTGTTATAATTCCACCAGTATGGATTTGACCAGGTTGGAGTTACATAAGCATAAGAATCATCAACATAAACATTCCAATCGCTGTTGTTTAGAAAATTGATATCATTGTAACGTGGATCACCAATAAAAATCTGGTATTTCGGATTGTGAAACCGGCGAATGCGCTCAGCATATTCTTTGTCCGATTCAGTACCATTAAATCCATTTAAGTAGTGACCATCTTCCTGATTGTTATATATACTGTCCAAATTTGCAGTGCCCTCAGAATAAATAGTATCATGAATATATACCGGATTAGAATGTCCGTCGTACGTTTTCATATTAAAATTACTGGAATGTAAGCTATAGCCATCCGGCGATTTGCCATCAGCAAAAACGGTATCTCTAATTATGGTTGGATACTTGATTGCTTTATCTTTAAAAACAATTTCCTTTGCCCCATTTTTGTAATTTGGTCGGGGTTTATTATCGTTTATCTGTTTACCGGGTGATTTTTCAGCATTTTGTTTCTGAATTACAGCCGGAGAAGATGGATTAAAATAAATATCATCAACAATAACATTCTGATTTTGACCCGTTAAGGTGAACGGGATTATCAAAGTAAGTAAACTGAAAAATGTGAATCGTTTCATGATTATATCTCCTATTATTTAAGTCTTTCGTGATAAAGAAATTATACTGTATGTTTCAACAAGAATCGTGCCACTGAAAAGTAAATTTTTTGCCTGTTACCTTGCTTATAACTAAGATTTTCCTACCTTTGTGAATTGAATATTATCAGTTCGACCTACAAATATCATAATTGTTTAAGTCATTGATTTGAATTTTCAGGTCAAATGTAGTTTATTGTATATTATTAACTCAACATATAGCACTATGAATTATTTTGAAGTCCGTTTTTTTATAGAACCTTTTGAAGATTATATTTCTGACTTACTTGCAGAAGAATTGGGTGAACTTGGATTTGATAGTTTTGTAACCACCGAACAAACGCTCGATGCGTATATTCCTGAAAATACATTTGATGAGGCTAAACTTAAAGCTGTGTTGGATGATTTTCCTTTCGAAGCAAATATCAACTATCAGTTTTCAAAAATTGAATCCAAAAACTGGAACGAAGAATGGGAAAAACATTATTTTGAACCGATTGTTATTGGTAATGAGTGTGTTATTCACAGCTCGTTTCATCAGAATGTGCCAAAAGCGAAATACGATATTGTTATTGATCCTAAAATGGCTTTTGGAACCGGTCATCACGAAACAACCAGTCTGGTTATTGCCGAGATTCTGAAAATGGATTTGAACGATAAAACGTTATTGGATATGGGATGTGGAACAGCTGTATTGGCTATTTTAGCTTCCATGCGGTCTGCAAAACAGATTCTTGCTATCGACATTGATATATGGTGTACCGAAAATTCTCTCGAAAATATTGATGTAAATAAAATTACGAATATTGATGTAAAACTTGGTGGTGCGGAACTACTCAAGGGGTTGAAATTTGATATCGTTTTGGCAAATATAAACCGGAATATTTTATTGGCTGACATGGAAAGTTATGCAGCATGTCTCGATACAGGTGGAGAATTATTTATGAGTGGATTTTATAAGGAAGATATTCCGATTATTGAAGCAGAAGCAAATAGAAACGGGTTGAAATTGACTCAATTTCATGAGAAAAACAATTGGGTTGTGGTAAGAACTGTGAAAGAATAAAAAAATCGGAGAAGTTATTCTCCGATTTTTTTTAATACTGCTCTTTATCGCTAGGGAAATCACCCGATTTCACATCCTCTACGTAGTGTTCAATAGCTTCATTCATAATGCTTTGTATATTTGCATAACGACGTAAAAAACGGGGTGAAAAATCCTGATTTAGTCCAATCATATCATGTAAAACTAAAACCTGTCCATCAACCCCTCCACCTGCACCAATACCAATTACAGGAATAGTCAGTTCAGAAGCAACCTGTTTAGCTAATGAAGCTGGAATTTTTTCAAGAACAATTCCGAAACAACCGGCTTCTTCAAGTAAATGAGCATCGCGTATAAGTTTATCTGCTTCGCTACCTTCTTTCGCTCTTACAGCATAAGAACCGTATTTATTGATAGACTGTGGCATCAAACCTAAATGTCCCATAATTGGAATTCCTGCACTTAAAATTCGTTTTACAGATTCCAAAATTTCTTCACCCCCCTCTAATTTCAGGCAATCACAATGGGTTTCTTTCATGATTCTAATGGCCGAAGCCAGTGCTTCTTTGGAATTTCCCTGGTAACTTCCAAAAGGCATATCAACCACCACCAGCGCACGTTTTACCCCACGAACAACTGATTTGCCGAAAAATATCATTTGATCAAGTGTAATTGGAAGTGTTGTAATGTTTCCACACATTACGTTCGATGCGGAATCTCCAACAAGTATAATATCTACTCCGGCTTTATCAACAATATTTCCCATTGTAAAATCATAAGCTGTTAACATGCTTATTTTTTCACCCCGTTGTTTCATTTCCAACAATCTTTGAGTAGTTACTCTTCGGGAATCTTCGCTATGTATTGACATAATAATTCTGTTTTTAAATAAGTGTGCAAACATACATAAAAACCTTCAATTCTTAAGCAAATACTATAAAAAACGAAACTACATTTAGCAAATAGTTACTCAAAATTGTTATGGGAACACTAAAATAAGATATTCTATACCACAATTATGTAATTAAAAACTAAAACATTATGCAACAAATTTGTGGTCTATTATTATAAGCAGAAGATTGACATAGAAGCTCTGCCAATCGCAACCGATATTCACGAAGTAAATTCTTAGAACTCGTTGCTTTCAAAGTCTTTTTACTGGTTTCGAACATTCAAACCTACTGTTCATTATTTTTAAACTCTTTACAAATAAGAGTACTGAGCCGAACTTACTCGGGCTATAAATTCAGTATAATCTTGATGTTTTCAAGTTAAATATCTCTAAAACAGTTTTTCAATCGAAAAGTAGTTGTAATTTTGTACCGTTGTTTATGCAACTATCTTACATGTTAGCTTTATGAATCAAATACAGAATCACGAAATCTTTGATATTTTAGTTGGAAAAGTCTCAACAGCCATCAACCGTACCTTTTTACGGTCGTTTGCGAATGAAGGGATTGAAATTAGTACTGAACAATGGTCAGTATTGGCTTGTCTGTGGCAGAAAGATAAGGTAACTCAACAGGCTTTGTGTACGCTGACCTTGAAAGACAAACCCAGTATGACACGATTAATTGATAAGCTTGAAAAAGCAAATCTGGTTACCCGTGTAGCCGATCATAACGACCGGAGAATCAATTTGATACATCTAACCGAAACCGGTTCTGCTTTACAGCAAAAAGCTACCGAACTGGTTGATAAAATTGTTGCGAAAACACTCAGCAATATCACAGAAGAAGAATTAAATGTAGGTCGCACTGTATTGAAAAAGATTCTGGCTAATCTCAACTAATTTTTTTAATTATATAGTTGCATATACAACTATTGTTTGGTCAACACATAAATAAGAATAAAGAACAGGTATGAAAAAAAATGTATTCGTAGTAATTTTATTAGTAAGCACACAATTGTATTCGCAAAAGGTGCTACAAATTGAGGAATGCCGGCGGTTGGCTTTATTGCATAACAAAACCGTGCAAATTGCAACAGAAAATGTAAAAGCTGCCCGAGAGCTCAAGAAAGCCACTTTCACACAGTTTTTGCCAAACTTCTCGGCCAATGGCACTTACACCTGGAATCAGAAAAATCTTTCGTTGCTTTCGGAAGATGCCATGCTACCGGTAGGAACGAAAATGATAGATGGTTCATTTGGATTTACGGCTGACCAGATTTCGAATAAATGGACCTTGATGAATGGGCAACCCGTACCGCTTGATGCAAACAATGTTCCGTTCAATCCAAAAACCAGTCCGGATAAAATTCAATGGAAAAGTTATGCACTTTTACCTAAATCTGCCATGGAATTTGACATTAAAAATGTAGTTGCCGGTACAATTGGTTTTGTACAACCGGTTTTTATGGGTGGTAAAATACTTGAATTATACAAAATATCAAAGTACGGAGAGAATTTAGCTCTTGCACAACAGGAAAGTAAAACCTCCGAATTAATACTGGAAGTGGATGAAGCTTATTGGAGAGTCGTTTCGCTGGAGAATAAAGTGAAATTAGCCAAAGAATACCGAACACTAATTACTCGATTGGACTCGGATATTTCGGTTATGATTGAAGAAGGTGCTGCTACAAAAGCAGAAAAATTAAAAATCAGGGTAAAACTAAATGAAGCAGACATTACGGTTAATAAAGCCGAAGACGGTTTGAGTCTATCCCGAATGGCATTAAACCAACTTTGCGGACTGGAATTTAATGATATATATAGCCTTGCCGATGAGAATTTGAGTCAGGAAACTACTACCCGACTTATTCCTGTTGAACAGGCTATTGAAAACAGACCTGAAATTAAGCAACTTACGCAAATGGAAAAAATAGCTAAATCGAATGAAAAAATAATGTTTTCAAGATTTTTGCCCAATATCGGTTTGACAGGAAATTACCTTATTTCGAATCCGAATATGTTTGACGGTTATAAAAATGAATTTGGTGGCATGTTCACGGTCGGAGTTGTTGCTAATATCCCATTGTTTCACTTCGGGGACAGATTCCATACATTGAATGCAGCCAAATCGCAGCATAAAATGGCAACACTTCAACTGGAAGAATCGAAAGAAAAAATTCAACTTCAAATCAAACAGAACAACTACAAAGTAACTGAAAGCCGTAATAAACAAGCTGCAACGCTACACAATATCGAGCAGGCCGAAGAAAATCTACGGTATGCCACCGAAGGTTTTAATGAAGGAGTTATTACTTCAACCGATTTATTAGGTGCTCAAACGGCTTGGTTATCAGCTAAATCAGATAATATTGATGCAAGTATTGATGTAAAACTTTGTAACCTTTATCTGGCTCATTCGCAGGGAACACTTAGGAACGATGCCAATGCTAAGTAATTGGTTGACTGGTGGATTAGTGGGATTATACATAGGTTTAAAAATAAAGTATTAAAAAATAAGATAGTACAACAATGAAAAAGAAAAATCAGGATTTAAGAACAGGTTTATTTGCCTTAATAGCAGTGATTGTTATTATTTTTATTATCGGTCTTTTTGTAAACAAACCGGAAGCTACACAAATTCAGGGTGAAGCGGTTGCTTCCGAAGTTCGAGTTTCGGGGAAAATACCCGGACGCATTAAGCAATTTCTTACTGAAGAAGGCTCTCAGGTTCATGCAGGTGATACACTGGTCATTATCGACAGTCCAGAGCTTACAGCCCGACTTGAACAAGCTAATGCAGCTGAAAATGCAGCTCAGGCACAAAATCGCAAAGCGATGAAAGGTGCGCGCAAAGAAATGATTTTCGGAGCGTATGAAATGTGGCAAAAAGCCCTGGTGGGCGTTGATATTTCTAAGAAATCGTTCGATCGTGTACAGAGGTTGTTTGATAAAGGAGTGCAAACTGCTCAGAAACGGGACGAAGCCGAAGCACAATACAAAGCAGCCGTTGCCACTGCCAACGGAGCAAAATCGCAATACGATATGGCCATGAACGGAGCTGAGAAAGAAGATAAAGAAGCTGCTGCCGCTATGGTCAGTCGTGCTAAAGGCGCTGTAAACGAAGTTAAATCGTATCTTAAAGAAATAACGCTTACCGCGCCGATTAACGGCGAAATATCCGAAATTTATCCCAAATGCGGTGAATTGGTAGGAACAGGAGCTCCGATTATGAGTATTGTAAATTTGAATGATCTCTGGTTTTCTTTCAATGTTCGTGAAGATTTATTGGGAGAACTGAAAATGGGAAAAACATTCAACGTGAAAGTGCCGGCACTAAATAATCAAGTTGTTTCGGTAAAAGTGAACTATATTAAAGCATTAGCTTCGTATGCCACCTGGAAAGCGACTAAAACCAGCGGACAATTTGATGTCAAGACTTTCGAAGTACGAGCCCGACCGGTAAAAGCTATTAAAGACCTGCGTCCCGGAATGACAGCTTTGTTTGAAGAAACAATAAAATAAACAGGTGTATTCCTTATCGGAAGTAAAAAATATGCTGAAAAATTTAGTTACAGGCCTGAAAACCACTTTAAACCGTGAAATAAAACGAATGCTGAGTCGTCCGATTTATTTCATTTGCACGGTGTTGACCATGTCGTTTTGTTATGTGTTCTTCCTGACCTTTTTTAATGAAGGGCAGCCTAACAAAATGCCCATAGCAGTAGTTGACATGGATCATTCGTCCTTATCGAGGCAAATTACACGGAATCTGGAAGCCACGCAACAAGCTGAAATCATTATGCACCTGAACAGCCATAAAGAGGCCCGTGAAGAATTACAGCGGGGTAATATTTATGGATTTATGGAAATAAAAAGGGGCTTTTCGAAGGAAATAATTTCGAATAGGAGACCAATGTTGAACTTTTACGTCAACGATGCATATCTTATTGCCGGATCACTTTTAAACAAAGACCTGATGTATATGAGTGCAGCCACTTCCATCGGCGTTCAACAAAAAATACTGCGGGCAAAAGGGATGGAAGAAAACCGCATCATGGGAATTTTGCAACCCATTGCCATTGATACGCACTTAATAGGTAATGCCTGGGCCAATTACGGCACTTATTTATTGAATGTGATTTTGCCGGGTATTTTGCAATTAATGGTTATGTTGATTACTGTTTTTGCCATTGGCGTTGAATTTAAAGAACGAACTGCTCATGACTGGATTGGTAGTACCGGCAATAAAATGTTTCCGGCACTAACCGGTAAATTATTACCTTACACTATTGTTTTCACTACCCTGGGTATAATTGGGAATCTGTTACTTTACAGTTATATGCGTTATCCGTTGAATACAAGTATTGGTTGGATGTTTGTATCAACATTTTTATTGGTTGTCGCATCACAATCCTTAGGAATCTTGTTTATCGGAATAACACCGGTTCTCAGGGATGGAGTTACCATTGCAGGATTCTTTGGAATGCTCGGTGTAAGTTTTGCAGGCTCCGCTTTCCCGATTGAGCAAATGCCCTACCCTACCCGTATTTTCAGCGATTTATTCCCCATGAGACATTATTTCAATATCTATGTCAATCAGGCGCTGAATGGTATGAATGTTCGTTATTCGCTGATTTCAATTCTTGCATTGGTTTCGTTTTCAATTTTACCTTTCTTTGTTTATAACCGCTTACGAAATGCGGCCATACGACAAAATTATCCGGTGAAATAAGAATAAAGTTCCGATTAAAATTTACTCATGTTTTATCAAAAGAATGAAGATGACTTTAAAACAAAAACGGAAACAGAGAACAATAATATCCCTGCTTAACGATATATTAGCAGTAATGTGGGCAGAATTCCGCACCATGTTCAAAGACCGGGGTGTTGTGATTATGCTGGTTCTTGCTCCATTGGTTTATCCTGTTCTATACGGTTTAATCTATAAAAATGAAACATTGACGAAAGTGCCGGTTGCTGCCGTAGATTGTTCTGAAAGTCAGACTTCGCGAGAGTTATTGCGACATCTGGATGCCACACAATCGGTTCAAATTGCTTATCGTTTCAATTCACTGGAAGAAGCTAAAAAAGCATTCAATAATAAGCTGGTGCACGGTGTTGTATATATTCCTGCCGATTTCGCAAAAAAGCTGAATTACGGCGATCAAACCACAGTATCCATTTATTGCGATATCAGCAGTTTTATGTATTACCGGATTATCAATCAGGCATGTACAAACTGCATTCTGGATATGAATAAACGGATTCAACTGGATAGATTGAATGCCAATGGAATAGCGGGAGAAGAAGCTGAAATCATTGCCAATCCGGTACAATATTCCGGAACAGCACTTTATAATGAAGGAGCGGGTTTTGCCAGTTTTTTATTGCCGGCACTTTTAATCATAATTCTTCAACAAACGCTGTTTTTGGGGATTGGTATGATTACAGGCACTTCCCGGGAGGAAAACCGCTTTCACGAATTAGTAAGTACAACTGTACATCGTGGGAAAATATTAAGGGTAATTATAGGGAAAAGCGTTTGTTATTTTGCCTTGTATGGTGTCTGGTCATTCTTTATGCTGGGTGTAATTCCGCACGTATTTGATTTACCGCATATCGGTATAACTGCTGATTTAATTCTCTTTATCATACCATTTCTGTTGTCGGTTATTTTCTTTTCCATGACAGTTTCGGTATTCCTTCCCAATCGCGAAACAGGTATGGTGCTGTTTCTTTCATTTTCGCTTGTATTGTTATTTATAAGCGGATTTTCGTGGCCACCATCGAATATTCATTGGTTCTGGAAAACATTTGCGTGGATATTTCCGTCAACAAGCGGAGTGCAGGGTTACCTGAAAATAAACACAATGGCGGGAACTTTACGAACCGTTTCACAGGAATATATCAGTTTGTGGATTCAAACCGGATTGTATTTTATGACTACTTTTATTACTTATCGCTGGCAAATAAAACGAATCAGTAACAAACTTGCTTTAGAATCCGAACCGGTGCTATCATGATAAAGTTAACTCCGAATAAAAAAATATAGTAAAATGAATACGAAACTAAACTTGTTTATGTTTTGTTGAGTGCAACCCAAAATCATGTAAAAACTTTTTTTTGCTTTGCCGGGTATACCGTATTGCCAATTATGCTTAGAGATAAGTTGAACAGTTGAATAATCATTATTTAGATAACCTATGGAAAATTACTTTGAAAAGCAATTTGAGCTAAGATATTTCGAAATGAATAAATTCGGAGAAGCTACATCGACAACCATTTTAACTTTACTTGAAGAAACAGCTGCTGATCATTGCTTTACAATAAATCATAGTTTATATGACCTCGAAAAGCAAAACGTAGGTTGGGTATTGCTTTCTGGAATTATTACAATGGATCGCTATCCAGGTTATAAAGAAAAAATCATCATTAGAACATGGTTGTCTAGTTATTCTAATATTAAAGGAATTAGGGAAAACATTATTTATGATGAAAAACTGAATATTATAGGAAAAGCTAAAGGTCTTTGGGTTTTCTTTGATATTATAAAGAGAAGACCTATTCAAATTTTTGAATCAATTAAAGAAA
>CAIKVR010000224.1 GCA_903830915.1 uncultured Bacteroidales bacterium | reverse complement strand
AATTAATCATGAGGTTAATCTATAATTTCGGCATATATCTCTATAAAATAGCGGTTCTCATTGCTTCATTCTTTAATCAAAAAGCAAAGAAACTGCAGATCGGACAGGCTGGAGCTTTGAGTCTTCTGAAAAGAACAATCGAGCCAAATACTAGTTATATCTGGTTTCATGCAGCCTCGTTGGGCGAATTTGAGCAGGGACGACCTGTGATGGAGCAGTTGAAAAAGGAAAATCCCGAAACCAAAATTTTGCTGACGTTCTTTTCACCTTCGGGCTATGAAATCCGCAAAAACTATGCGGGAGCAGATGTAATTTCGTATTTACCACTTGATACAACGACTGCAACTCGTAAGTTTGTGAAGTTAGTAAATCCCTCAAAAGCGATATTTATCAAATATGAATTTTGGCCGAATTATATTCTTGAACTTAAAAAAGCGAATGTGCCTGTTTACAGCATTTCGGCCATTTTCCGTCCGTCGCAGGTTTTCTTCAACTGGTACGGCAGTTGGTATCGCAATTTGCTGAAAACATTCACTCATATTTTTGTACAGGATAAGAATTCATTGCAACTGCTTGCTGATAGTGGTTTTTCGAATGTTTCGGTGGCAGGGGATACGCGCTTCGACCGTGTGGCGGATTTGGCTCATCAGGCTAAAACCATTCCATTGATTGAAGCATTTGTAAAAGATGCCAACAAAGTGATTGTTGCCGGAAGTACCTGGCCAAAAGACGAGGAATTGCTGGTTCGCTATCTGAAACTTCATCCTGATATTAAACTGATTCTCGTTCCGCACGAAATTCATCACGCTCATATCATGGGAATTTCAAAGTTGCTGGATGGCAAATTTGTGCGCTACACCGAACTGAATGAGCAAAACGTGCTGACTACCAACTGCATTGTGGTTGATACAATAGGCTTGCTTTCGTCAATTTATCGGTACGCAAACGTTGCCTATATTGGCGGTGGTTTTGGTGTAGGAATTCACAATACGCTCGAAGCAGCAGTTTGGAATGTTCCGGTGGTTTTCGGACCGAATTACCAAAAATTCCGTGAAGCCCGCGAGTTGATTGCTATTGGCGGAGCTTTTTCGATTGCACACTACGAATTGCTTGAAGCGCAGTTTGACTTGTTGCTTAAAGATAATACAGCTGGAAGAATTGCCGGTGACTATGTGAAGAATAACACCGGAGCAACAGATTTGATTATTAAAGAGATATGCCCCCTAAATCTCCCTAAAGGGTGACTTACAGACTTTTTCTCTATACGATAAGAAAAAAATAACAACTAAATACTAATTCTTAAACCCCCTTTAGGGGGATTGGGGGCAACATTATGCAAAAACCTTCCATTCCAAAAGGAACACGCGATTTTACGCCACAGGAAATGGCGAACCGCAATTATATATTCAACACAATAAAAGACGTTTTTCGTCTGTATGGTTTTCAGCAGATTGAAACACCGGCTATGGAAAACCTGTCGACTTTGATGGGAAAATACGGTGAAGAAGGCGATAAATTGCTGTTTAAAATTCTGAATTCGGGTGATTATCTTTCTGAATTAACCATCGAAGAGTTACTATGGAAAGACAGCCCCAGGCTTACTAACCGAATTTCCGAAAAAGGCTTACGATACGACCTGACAGTCCCTTTTGCACGCTTTGTAGTACAACATCAGAATGAAATTTCCTTCCCTTTTAAACGTTACCAGATTCAACCTGTTTGGCGTGCCGATCGCCCGCAGAAAGGTCGTTACCGTGAGTTTTACCAGTGCGATGTTGACGTGGTGGGAAGCGATTCGTTGCTAAACGAACTGGAACTGATTCAGATTGTGGACGAAGTATATCGCCGGTTGAAAATCAACGTGGTACTGAAAATAAACAACCGTAAAATTCTGTCGGGCATTGCTGAAATTATTGGCGAAGCCGAAAAAATTACCGATATAACTGTAGCCATCGACAAGATGGACAAAATTGGCTTGGAAAAGGTGAACGAAGAAATTGCCTCCAAAGGTATTTCGGACGAAGCTATTGCCAAACTGCAACCAATTCTGAAACTTAGTGGAACAAATTCAGAAAAACTCAGTCAACTTAAAACGGTACTTGCTTCTTCGGAAGTGGGTTTGAAAGGTGTTTCGGAACTTGAAACCATCTTCGGACTGTGCGAATCCATGAAAGTTGAAACGAAGATTGAACTCGATTTAACGCTGGCACGTGGACTGAATTATTACACCGGAGCTATTTTCGAAGTAAAAGCCCTTGATGTGGAGATAGGAAGCATTACCGGTGGCGGTCGTTACGATAACCTGACAGGTGTGTT
>CAIKVR010000223.1 GCA_903830915.1 uncultured Bacteroidales bacterium | reverse complement strand
CTGGAAAAAAATTATAAGCAAAACTTGCTTTTAATCTCCAATGCCAGGCGGATGCTGTTTTACAAGTACATTAGTTGAGCGTGTGTGGGGTGGGGTTGGTTGCCTTTGGTAGCCAGCTCCATTTTCGCTTTAGTTAGCTTCAGCGGAAAAACGAGAATAACTTTTTTCGGGCTCGATGGGTCGGCCCCAAAAGTTATTTCCCGTTTTCCGTGTGATGGGTGCAAATAATCAAACGATACTCAAGTGATAGATAAGTCCTACAAAAGCCCTAAATAAAGGCTACATGAGTGCACTCTTTATAGGTAGGTCATAGGAACACATCAGCTACCCTGAATAAAAAAAGGCGATCCTTTCGGAACGCCTTTTAGCTAATTAATACCACGTACTGGTTTTAGAATGTACTTTGAATCTTCAATGCATGACCTGTATTAAACAGGTAGTAATCATTACCGGCTTTTTGATAGAATTCAATACCAACCGAGTTCAACAACGTTACATCGTCATTCATTTCAGGTGCTCCCGGAAGAGCACTGGCAATAACCGTAGGAGCTGCAATGTCTAGTTTAATATCAAGGTATTCCGAGTAGGCTACATTTGATACTTCATTCAGTTCCGGCTGGATAGGTTCGTAAATACCGGTTGTTGCATTGAATGCAAAATCCGAAATCACCGAAACTGCATTAATCAATCGGAAGTGTGTGGCACCGGCAGGAGCAATGACTGATTTTGCCGGATTAAATGCCGGAACTGTCAAGGTTGAACTGTTGCGGTCAACGTTAGCCACCAGTGCAAACGGAGCAATGAACGAACTGTCAAAGCTGAAGTTTCTGTTGAAATTTAAACCAAGCAAGTATTTGCTTTGGGTTGAAATCAAAATGGCGCGATAACCACGAGCTTCAGTCTGATCTTCCAGATTGATTTTTTTCATGATACCAGTCAATCGACCGGTCAGCTGGGCATCGCTCATTTGTTTCATGAGCATGTTTAACCCAACGCGAACAGATTTACCCGCAATAGCACAGGCAGCAAACTCATTCATGTTTTCTCGGGTTCTGACAAACCCGGGATCATTCTTGATTTGCTCACCAGTTGCACCACCCTTTAATCCGGCAAAGTTGCCGGTCATACCTTTAATCTTGAAATGGCGAATCTCGCCGATTGTACCTTTGTACTTTACATGTCCTAATTGTCTGGCCATAGTTGTAAGTTTTTAATTGTTTGTACTAATAATTTTGTTGTAAATGTACAGCGACAAATCGCTGTGTTATAAATATATAAATAATGCTAAACGATGCTTTTTGATGCTATTCAGCCAATACAATAAATCTATTTCAGAATCAATCCTATAGTTTCAATTAATATAACTGCTCCGGCTACTTTGATTTTTACCTGATTCCAAAAGTCAGTTTTCTTCTTTTGAGTTTTGTAGAAATTTATTGTCGAATCTTTACAAGCAATCAGCTTTTGTTTGCTGTCGATAACACCCTTTTGAATATCTACTTTCTCCTCCAATTCTTTCACTTTATTGGAGTAGTCATTTATTTCTGAATCGAGGCTTTCAATAACACTATCCTTTTCAACTATTTCAAACTTCAAACCCCGGACAAGATCTTCGCAAGTGCTCAGGTCCTTGTCTCTTTTGAATCTGGATTGGAGCGTATCGTTGAGAATGTGCTGTTTGTTGGCTTCAGCTTTTTGAGTTGTGGTATTGGCTTTTTCTTTCGCTAGTTTAGACTTTAGCGTTTGAATAATACTATCTTTCTGATAGAGCAAGATATTAGCTCTAGCGGTGTTTAAACTATCTTCTTTTGACTCGTTTCTGTCTAGCTGGTCAATGGTTGCGGGTTGCGGTGCTTCTTGCTTAGAATCGCATTTCTGGAACATAGAAAATCCACAAATCAAAACGGCTAATATGACCAGGGCATATTTCTTTAAAATTTCAATTGTATTTTTCATAATTGTATATATTCTCCGTTCTTATATTTGAGTATCTGGTTGCGGTTTCCTTTGCTTTTAAAGCTCACATGAACCCAATCGGGTTGTTTGTCATTTCCTTTCTCCCAAATCAACTGGTCAAACTGAAAATGTTCCCGGATAACCTGAAATAGTTTGGCATTATCAAAACATTCAATGTCCGCAGCTTCGCCTTTGGTGTGTTGGCTAATGGGTTTTTGAGCCCCGCCAATGGCTTTATTTACCGCCAATGTTCTGAAGCCGGAGTTTACCGCTATCGGCTCATCTATCATTTCCCTGAGTGGATCAAGTATGTTTCTGACCAGCTCCTTCAGTTTTTGGATTTGTATCGGCCCAGGTGTATTGTCAAGGTTCTCATGGGTTACTGTCAATTCTTCCAGTGAGAAGTATTTTCCTAGTTGGTTCATGATTGTTTCTTGTTGAAGAATTGGAGGATAAATGCACACACGCCACCGGCAATGGCAATGTACTTCAGATAGCTGTCCGGAATAGCTGTTTTAAACTCTGCTGGTAACGCAGCGTAATACAAGGGTAGTGCAGCAATGCCACTGGAAATAAGTTGGAAGAATCGAGCTAAAACAGGGGTTTCAGCTTTCCACCAATCAGGCAGTTTGAATAATACTTTTTTCATACAGTTGATTTTTTTCTTGTAAATGTACAAGTCAATCAACTGTGTAATAAATACATGAACAACGCTAAACGATGCTTTTTGATGCTATAAAACAAGCCCTGGTGATGAAATCACTAGGGCTTTAAAAATGATTTTTGAGATTCAGAAAGATTTGTGTAATATTGCCGGAGTAAAGAAATAGAAAACGGCTATACGGTTTTTAAAGAATACATATCACGATATTCCCTCCAAATGTTATATCT
>CAIKVR010000222.1 GCA_903830915.1 uncultured Bacteroidales bacterium | reverse complement strand
TTGATGGATTTTAATACCAAAGCTATGTCTAATACTTGCTCTTTCACCTATCGAAAATACTGTTTTTCAATGGAATACCAAAATATATTACAGCTTTTATTTAAACTCTTGTACACCCAAATACTTAAATATTCTGAATCATTTATTTAGGGGTGCTGAGCAGTTACCTATAATTATAAATCGTGAATTATTAATTATTAGTTGTCTTGTTGTATCTTTGCGGTTATTTTTCAAAAAAAGAATAAAATAAACCCTTAACTTTTTCGTTTAGTAGAGGCATTTTAAACTCTCAGCGCATTATTGCAAGGCATGAAGAAACTTTTTTTTCTGATTATATCTTTCGTTTTTTTTCTAACGGGTCTGACTGCACAATCCAAAGTACGTGTTTACGGTTATGTGATTGATTCCAATAACCGTGGAATAGAGCTTGCAAATGTGATTTTTGAAAATACTACCGTAGGAACTTCTACAAATTCAAATGGTTATTACGAGCTCACAATGAATGTGAAAGATTCAGCAGTAATTGTTTACTCCATGCTCGGATATCAAAGCATAAAACATACCATTCATTCCAAAAAGCCGGTTATTCAGATTTCAGTTCAACTTCCTGCATTGTCAAAACAAATGGTTGAAGTGAATGTGATTGGTCAACGGCGTCAGACTTCCACGCTCGATATGCTTGACCCTACCAAATTGCGGGTTATGCCAAATACTTCGGGTGGGATAGAGTCATTACTGATTACATTTGCAGGGGTGAGTTCGAGCAATGAGTTAAGTTCGCAATACAATGTTCGTGGCGGTAATTTTGATGAAAATGCTGTGTATGTCAATGGATTGGAAGTGTATCGCCCGTTGTTGATTCGTGCCGGACAGCAGGAAGGACTGAGTTTTATCAATCCGGATATGGTTCAGAATGTGTCGTTTTCGGCTGGTGGTTACGATGCCAAATACGGGGATAAAATGTCGTCGGTACTCGATATTCAGTACAAAAAGCCAACCGAATTTGAAGCTTCTGCCTCGGTAAGTTTGTTAGGTGCCTCGGCTTATGTTGGCACTGCCGGAAAGAAATTTACCCAAATGCATGGTTTTCGTTATAAAACTAATAGTTATCTGCTTGGAACGCTCGATACCAAAGGAGAATACAATCCTTCATTTATCGATTATCAGACGTACATGACCTATCAGTTTAATCCAAAACTGGAACTTACTTTCCTGGGTAATTTTTCACAAAACTCCTATCAGTTTATACCTCAAACCCGCGAAACTTCATTCGGAACATACAATACCGGACGCAAACTGACAGTTTACTTCGAAGGGCAGGAACAGGATTTATTTCGCACATCGTATGGAGCTTTATCGCTTAATTTTAAACCAATAAAAGGGATGAAACTAAGTCTTCTGGCTTCAACATTCTATACCAACGAAAATGAAACTTATGACATTCTGGGTGAATATGTATTGAGTGAGGTAAAAATGGACCTCGACCCGACCAAGCAAACCGGTGCAGCTTTGGGGGTGGGTAAATACCAGCAGCATGCCCGCAATCGACTGAATGCCTCGGTAGCGAATCTCTCTCATTTGGGAGAATATGAATTTAATAAAAACAAACTTAGCTGGGGTCTGAATATCCAGAACGAAATTATTTCCGATAAAATAAGCGAGTGGGAGTGGCGCGATTCGGTGGGATACTCACTACCGTTCAGTGATAAACAGGTGAACCTCTATTATAACATGAAAGCTGATACCATGTTGTCAACGTGGCGAACAACCGGTTTTATTCAGGATACCTACAAGTGGAAAACAGATGCCGGGTCATTTTCAGTAACTGGTGGTTTGCGTGCTAATTACTGGACATTCAACAAGGAACTTTTGGTTAGTCCGCGGTTTGCATTCTCGTATCTGCCACGTTGGAAAAATGATTTCAGTTTCCGATTTGCAACAGGGGTATATTACCAAGCACCGTTTTATAAAGAAATTCGGGATACAGTTACCGATATTCTGGGAAATGTCCGAATTAAGCTGAACAGCAATATTCAGGCTCAACGTTCGGTGCATTTTGTATTGGGAGGCGATTATTATTTCCGTGCATGGGGTAGACCATTTAAGTTTACTACCGAAGGTTACGCAAAACTTGCCAACAGGGTGATTTCATATGCGGTCGATAATGTGCGGATTCGGTATTCAGGTAAAAACGATGCAAATGCATATACAGCCGGAGTTGATTTTAAGTTGTATGGCGAACTTGTTCCGGGTGCCGATTCGTGGATAAATTTGTCGTTGATGAATGCCAGACAGGATATTATCGGCGATTCATATCTTTCACATACCTACGATTCTGCTGGAAAAATTCTTACAACCTCAACGGTTTATCCCGGGTACATTTCAAGTCCGAGTGAACAGCGGTACACTTTTTCCATGTTGTTTCAGGATTATTTGCCCAACAATCCGAAATATAAAATGCAACTTAAGTTTATCTGGTCCGATGGATTACCCATTGCTGCACCCTACAGTTCGAAAAACAGTACGGCTTTCAAAGTGTTGGAAAACCGTGCTCCAGCTTACCGAAGGGTAGATATTGGTGCTTCCCGTGTATTGGTCAACGGTGCTGACAAGGTGTTGAGCAAAGCCTGGTTGAAACATGTGAAAAGTATCTGGCTTAATGTGGAAGTATTTAATTTGCTCGATTTTAAAAACGTAAACTCCTACTATTGGGTAACCGATATTAACAGCATTCAATGGGCTGTACCTAATTACCTCACAGGCCGTCAGTTGAATCTTAAAGTTATAGTTGATCTGAAATAATACATTCATATTTTGCCTGTATCGTTTTGAAATAGTTAATTATTGTAGCTTGTCTTGTAATTATGAATAATAGAATTACAATGATTACAAAAAAGGTTATCTTTGTATCCATTTCATTTTAATAATAGAAGTAATTTTAATTAATGGGGAAATACTTAATCATATTTTTTCTAACCTTTTTACTCTCAGCCTTATTAGTTTCATGCAGAGAGGATGTTTCGTTAAATTCACCAGATGGTTTGGTTGTTATTCTTAAAGCTGACGATTTGGGTGAAGTAGATGCAAACTGGAGTCGGTTTATTCAAAAACTGATAGATGATAGTATTTGTGCGGGAATTGGGGTAATATCAAATAATGTTTCAAATGTTGCTATTACTGAAATTCAGAGAATAAATAATATTAAACAAAAAAATGGATATCCTGTTGTAGAATTTTGGAATCACGGTTTTGATCATAAAGATTTAAAGCCACACGATGAACAAACCGAGTTCTTCAATACAAATTTTAATTATCAACACGCTCATTTTAATCTTGCTCAGCATTTTTTTACGGATTCACTTCACATTACGAGTCACACTTTTGGTGCGCCTCATAATAGAACTCAACTTATCACTGAAAAAGTTATTGAAAAATTTTCGGAAATTAATGTATGGCAAAATTATGGCAAAACTGAGAAATATAGTCACACTGATTGGAAAGACCCTAAATACAATGTAATTCACGATACAGATCAACGAATTATTTTGAGTATTGATTATTTATCGCTTCACAATCTTAATATAGGCGATATTGAAAAAAATTATGCTATTGATTCTAAAAAACCATATATTGTTATTCAAATTCATCCAGCAGCCTGGAATGACGAAATCTTTCAAAAGTTTGAAACAATCGTCCAATTTTATAAACAATCACACCGAGCGACTTTTATGACACCAAACCAGTATTATCAGTTTTTACATAAAAAAGTCAATGTGGCTGATAATTAATATCAGGTAAATATTTTATAAAAAACGAGTAATGAAAATAATTCATTACTCGTTTTTTAATGGGCCAAGAACTTCTTTATAGAAAGCAAGCCCTTTTGGTATAAGAAGCAAATACTAATATCCCTTTTCTAATAATAATGTCCTGGTTGGTTGATCACAAACTTCAGATGGACCATAATACTGAACAGGTCCGGGATAAACATAGCTTGATTTTTCATCAGCCCAGTCTTCACGTTGTGATGCAAAGAACTTAAAAGGTGCACCATCAAGCAATACCAATGCCTTTTGAATAACTGGTTTCATTTTTCCATGTCGTTTTTCCATATTCATCATCATGGTAATAGGCACTCCACCTGCAATCCATTCAGCAGCAGGTGCAGTCAGATTAAGAACTGAAGACATATAACCAGTTTTCCCTTCAGAAATAAGTAATGAAGCTGTATAACCTAAAGAATAAGTGTAGTCGGCATCAAAATTTGAAGGAATGGCACAACGCCCTTCGTACCCGAAGAAGTGATTTATTGCTGAAAATTTACCATTATATTTTTTCTCTGCTTTGAGCTGCGCCAAACGTTTTCCAACCATTTCAATCAACAATTTTTCCGTTTCAATAAGTGAAACCTGAACATTTCCGTGTGGATCCCGGTCAAGGGTTAATTGTTTGGCGATTCCTTTTGGAAGGCTGCGATAAATCTCGCAACTTTCAGTACTTAACATTCCTTTTACATACTCGCGTTTTTCTTCATCGCCATTTAATGCGTTGAAATCTTCATTATGAGCCAATAAATCGTTCAGTTCTGAAATGAGATTTTTCATAGCAGGAATAAACTCAATCAGACCTTCAGGAATCAAAATTGTACCAAAGTTTAAACCGTGTTTTGCGCGATGAACAACTACTTTCACGATAGTTTCAACCACATCATTCAATGTCATATTCTTAGCTTCCACCTCTTCCGAAACAATACAAATATTTGGTTGACTTTGCAAAGCACATTCTAACGTAATATGAGAAGCAGATCGACCCATTAAACGGATAAAGTGCCAGTATTTTTTTGCTGAATTTGCATCACGCTGAATGTTTCCAATCAACTCTGAATATACTTTACAAGCAGTATCAAATCCAAAAGATGTTTCGATCATTTCGTTTTTCAAGTCTCCATCAATGGTTTTTGGACATCCTATAACCTGAATTCCGGTTTTTTTCTGAGAATAGTACTCGGCTAATACACAGGCATTTGTGTTTGAATCGTCACCACCAATTACTACAATAGCATTGATCCCCAGTTTTTTACAAATTAGAGCACCTTTTTCGTACTGCTCTTCTTCTTCTAGTTTGGTACGACCTGAACCGATAATGTCAAAACCACCGGTGTTACGATATTCATCAACAATTTCTTTTGTCAATTCAACATATTGATGATCAACCAAACCACTTGGACCACCTAAAAATCCATACAATTTATTGGCTGTGTTTAAAACTTTCAATCCATCATAAAGCCCCGAAATTACGTTGTGT
This sequence comes from uncultured Bacteroidales bacterium, assembly GCA_903830915.1. Lineage (GTDB taxonomy): Bacteria > Bacteroidota > Bacteroidia > Bacteroidales > Paludibacteraceae > Paludibacter. The sequence goes on along the minus strand of CAIKVR010000222.1, from coordinate 2,020 downwards.
CCACCAGGTGCTTGTCCACCTGAAAGAATTACACCTACTCCAACAATCGGATTTTCTTTCGTTTCACCTGGTTCAAAAGAGATAAGAGGCATTCCGTACGTGTTAGGAAATAATTCCTTGATTTCATTTTGGTCTGCAACTGATTGGGTAGTTGCACCTTCTTTAAGCACTACATTTCCTTTTAGAGCTGCGGGTAATTTTGGTTGATAAGTTGATCGTGCAATCTGCAGAGGACTTTTAGACATTGGTTTCATAAAATGTATTTTTATAATAATTTGATATTCAACTATATAGTTTTGTGAGAAATCGTTTGCAAAATTAAAGAAAAAATTCTATAATTCAAGGGAAATGAATGTTGCAATTTTGTTATAATTTTTAAATTTTTTGTTAAAGGATTAAAGTGCTATCATTATAAAGGTGCGGTTTTTTGAATAATAATTCTTGTTTCTTTGATAATTTAGGCACAGTAGTTTCTGTTTTATTTCTTTTTTTAATAATTAAAAGTAACATGATTGTTTCAGAAAGTTCCTTTATTATCAAAATATAAAGTTTAAAAGTCAAAAATTGCAACTTCTAATAGTCAAGTAATGAATATCTTTGCACCTACTTTAAAATAATGATATGAAAAACAAATCTTTTCTTGCATTTGACCTTGGTGCAACGAGTGGTCGTTCTATTTTGGGAACCATTGAAAATGGACGCCTTCAAATGAAAGAGCTTACTCGTTTCCCAAACCAGATACTTCAAATCGGAAATCATTTTCATTGGAACATTTATTCTTTGTTCGAACATCTCAAAGCGGGATTAGTAGCTGCGAAAAAAGAAGGAGTTGAAATAACATCTATAGGTATTGATACCTGGGGCGTTGATTTTGCTCTGATTGCTGAAGATGGTTCAATTCTTGGTGCTCCTTATGCTTACCGTGACCCACACACTGTTGGAGCTCCGGAAAAATATTTCGAAATAGTCCCCCGCGAAAAAGTATACGACCTTACCGGAATTCAGGTGATGAATTTCAATAGTTTGTATCAACTTTTTGCATTAAGTCAGGCTAATAACTCTTTGTTGAAAGCCACAAAAGAAATTTTATTCATGCCGGATGCATTGGCTTATATTCTTACCGGCAATAAAGTAGTGGAGTATACCATTGCTTCTACCTCCCAAATTTTAAACCCTCGGACCAAACAATTCGATGCTGAGTTACTCGAAAAAGCAGGTGTTTTGCCGTCAATTTTAGGCGAAATTGTAATGCCGGGTCATGTAATTGGCACCTTGCGCGATGATTTAGCCGAAGAAAGTGAATTGGGTAAAGTAAAAGTGGTGGCAGTTGCCGGACACGATACGGGTGCAGCTGTTGCAGCGGTTCCAGCCGAGAACGAAAATTTTGCGTACCTTAGCTCCGGGACCTGGTCACTCATGGGCATTGAAGTAAAAGATGCCATTATCAATGAAGAAACTTTTGCTCTTAACTTCACCAACGAAGGTGGGGTAGAAGGAACTACCCGTTTCCTGAAAAATATTACCGGCATGTGGTTGCTCGAACAATGCCTGAAAGAATGGAAAAAAGAAGGTATTACTTATGCTTACGAAAAACTCGTGCAAATGGCTGATACTGTTCCTGCGTTTCAATCGCTTCTGGATACTGATCATTCTTCGTTTGCAAATCCGGTAAGTATGACAAAAGCAATTATTGATTATTGTGAAACTACCGGACAAACTGCCCCATCAAGTCATGCCGAATTTGTTCGTTGTATATTCGAAAGTCTTTCGTTGAAATATAAATATGTTATTAATATATTAAATGAACTTGCTCCGTTTCCAATTGAAAAACTGCATGTAATTGGTGGTGGCTCAAAAAATCCGTTGTTGAATCAATGGACTGCCAATTCAATTGGAATACCTGTAGTTGCAGGACCTTCGGAAGCCACTGCAATCGGGAATATTATGATTCAGGCAAAAGCTGCCGGATGTGTTGATTCATTACAGGAAATGCGTCAAATTATTGGCGAATCTGTTCAGT
>CAIKVR010000221.1 GCA_903830915.1 uncultured Bacteroidales bacterium | reverse complement strand
TTTGTATTGGCACAGATTGCAAATTACGAGTGTTCGGAAGATTGATATATTGCTGTCATAAGCACTCTTTGATATAGTTCTTTTTATAGATACTTGTTTGAATCTATTTTATTAACGGAATACCAATGCTGGATCACCACCACAAAAACGAACTATCATAGCGATGATAAGTTCGTCAAGCTCAATGCCAAAACGTCTTTTGGCTGTTTTATAACCGATATTATTCAATCGTTTGTAAATCAATAGCAACATGGATAGGATTAAAGTCATATAGAGAATAATCTTTATTCCGTTTTCATTGGTTGACATAAAGTGACTGAAGTTCAACTCTTGTTTTACAAAGCGGAAGAAAACCTCAATATCCCAACGTTTCCGGTACAAAGCAGTTATATTCTCTGCTTTTTCCTCTTTCAGATTTGTCAGAAACAAGAGGGTTTCTCCATCCTTGTTTTCTGTGGCTATCAGTCTGAAGGTTTCTTTAGTAAGCTCTTTGGTTTTTCTATTATTGACCCAGTTATACAGATAAACGATTTCATCTTTAAGTAACTTCAAATCACCGATTAATCTGTCGCCTTGTTCAAGGACTTCAACACTTTGATACGAAGCACCTGGATTCAGACGAGTAACAAAATCGATAGTGTCACTTTGGAGTTCATCGAAAACACTACGTTTATTGACTCCACGGTCAAAGACATAAACCTGCTGTTCGTATTTGTGTGCATGATCTTTGATAACCTGTGGAATGGTAAGACATTCATTTAATTGGCTTTGGTCTAAAAATGTTTCCACATTACATGGAAGTATCCCATCAAAAGCAACCGTAAACTTAGCTTGTTTCTTACTATTGTTTTTGTGTTTAAAATTCATGCCTTGTGCTAGTTTAGCCGACGTTTCGGCAACCATTGTTGAATCGACCCGAACAAGGTTATATTTATCAAGTTCCTGCTTGGAATACAATTGACTAAGATGACTGTAAAAATGTTCGAATAATTTCTCGAAAAAACTTACATCCATTACGGATAATCGCTCGGAAATAGAACTGTAACGAACTGTTTTACTCTGATCTAAGTTGAATAAAAATTTAAACTTTACGCTATTGAAGATATCCTCCATCGTACGCAAACTTGTACGATCGGATTCTAACAAGGAATAAAGTATCATGTAAAACACTGAACGCCCATACAAAACCTTCGTGCAATAATCCACGTGGGTATTTGCGGCCAGAGTACTTATTTTATCATCAGGAATAACACTCAACAGTTCTTTTACTGTTATGTTTTTCTTTTGCGATTTGGTTGTTTGCATCTATTGAAATTATGATGCAAAAATATTAAATGATTCTTGTACTTAAAGCACTTTATATCTGTTATTTATCAACAATATAGTTGCTATGCTGTTGATAAGTAAGGCTGTTTTTTCATTCTTGAAATTCAAGCTCAAAAAACACTGTTTTTCGTTTAGAATTATGTTTATATTTTCTAAATTTGTAGACTTAAAAATCTTCCGAACACTCGTAATTACAAATCCGCGCCAGCGTGCGAATGTATTAAATAAAAAAAACGACAATATGACTTTCAATTGAATGACAACAAACTTATTAGAAAAGAAAAAATGAAAAAAACACTATTTATCCTATTGACATTTTATTGCTCTTCCGTGTTTTCACAAACACAGACTTTGACATTGGGACTTAATTATCCAATTCTTGTTGGAAATAATTTTTTAAAAACAAATTACACTGGTATAATCGATGCCGAAGTGAAGTATTTTCCGTACAAACTGAAGAAACTCAAACTGGGGATTACAACAAATATTGGACTGCTGACTAATAGCAATGATTTTATTTCTAAATTTATTGTTGACAATCCAAACTTAACTCCTGTTACCGTTCTGTTAATCAAACCCGGACTAACTACTGAAATAGAATTTGGTAGATTCGTACCTTATGCAGTTTTGGGATATTCATTTTTCAATTACATGAGTAAAAACATGCCAACAAACGAGGACAGTTCAAATGATGGATTAAATCTTATTCTTGGCTTAAAATATAATCTGTTTGAACACTTCTTTGTAAATGCAAATTTTGATTATACGCGTTTTCGACTTGAAAGCGAAGCATTAGATATTTCATATAACAAAGATATTTATTTACTAAAAGCTGGTATTGGTTATCGCTTCTAAAATAAATAAGAA
>CAIKVR010000220.1 GCA_903830915.1 uncultured Bacteroidales bacterium | reverse complement strand
TGTAGAATTACTTGGTGTAAACGTAACCACTGAGTATTTCATGGAATTATTTTTAAAAATAGTACCAGCTATTAGGTTAATGGTACGCATAAAAACAGTGGTCGTTGTAGACGCATTTGTACCCACATGTGTAATGGTAAAGCCATCAAATGTATAGCCATTACCACCAAAATTGAAAGCTGTTACATTTGCAGCTCCACCTGAAGCTATTGAGGCAGTAGAATACAACTGAGTGGTATTCAAAAATTCCCAGGGTTCAATAATTCCATTTCCATCCTTATCAATAACTGTGCGTGTGGTAGTAGTACCGGTATTGGATAAATCGCAGCTTCCATAATAATTAGCTGTGGCATTTGATGTAAAAGCAGCAGAATAAGTGAGTGTTCCGCCTTTTACATAAATGTTATCGCCGGCAGCAAAACTTGTCGTAGCACTACTTACTGCTACACCTAATGTTTTTACCGCATTTCCCCAGTTTTCTCCGTTTTGGGTATCTACACCGCTAGTAGGGTCTACAAAAATGTTTTTTGGAACAGCATTTGCCATTGATAAGAATACTGTGGCGCAGAGTGCCAGGATTGTAATTTTTTTCATGATATACTAATTTTAAAGAGTTTACATATAAAGATTAATAAATGATTTTGAAATAGCGGGATTTATACAGTGCAAATATAGTTGCATTATGTGTTTAGAAGGGTATAAAAAAATACAAATAACACCTTTTTTTGTACGGGCATTAAATGAATTTAATTCTTTGAGGAAATCAGGGAATTGCTTTTCAGTCAATTCTTGGACTGTATTCCACCGTTTTCAAACTGTTAAATCAGCTTCGTTCACTTAGTTTTGTAAAACTGATGCATAATATACCAGGCTTTTTTACGGAGTCCTTGATCGGAAACAAGTCCTTTTCTGTTCCAACCATCCTGATAATTAGGCAAAAGACGAGTTGGTGAACGAAAGTCGAAAAGTACCCAAGGCGCTATTCCGCAGAGATTAGGTATATTTTTAAATGCGACTAAATTTTTCTTGTATAACTCCTCCTGGTATTCTTCACTCCACGATTGTGCCTCATCAGCCGAACCGTGATGCCCATAAAGGGCTTCGCCACCAAATTCGGATATAATTACCGGTTTTTTGAGTTCAATTTTCCAATTGATCCTTTCCGGTTCGGTAGGGAATGGCATATACCAGCCCAGATATTTATTAATACCCACAATATCAACCACTTTAGCTAGATTATCGTTAAGTTGAAAGCAAGATGAATCATTATTGAAAACCGCATTGTCGAATGCGGCACTAACTAAACGGCTGTTATCAAATTCACGTGTTTTGGCCACCAAATCTATCAAAACCTTGTCTCTTCCCACCGAAGGCTGCGTTTCGTTGGCAATGCTCCACACTACGATGCCAGCTCTGTTTTTATCCCGATAAATCATATCCTGTAACATACTTTTGGCTTTCCCGAGTATTATAGGATTGGTAAATTCAATTCCCTGCCAAAGTGGAATCTCTTCCCAAAGCATTAAGCCCATTTTTTCAGCTATGCGTACAATCCGTTCATTTTGAGGATAGTGAGCTGTGCGTATAAAATTGCACCCCAATGCTTTTGCTTCACTTAAAATCATTACTGCATCGGATTCGGAATAGGCACGTCCTATCCGTTGGGGAATTTCCTCATGAAAATTCACTCCTTTCAGGAAAATTGATTTCCCGTTGAGAAAAATATTAGAGCCTTTTGTTTCGATGCTTCTAAAACCAATCTCATCATGTACCATATCGGCATCGGTTGAAAGCGTAACACCGTATAATTTAGGATTGGAGGGTTCCCACAAAATAGGTTTTGTTTTGATCTCAAACCGTACAAGTCCTTTCTCGTCCGTTGTTAGCTTTTGCTTTATCTTTAATTCAGGGATGGCAAGTTCTACCGATTGTGTAGAAATTGCTGCATCTAATTTTACGTATCCCTGAATTAAATCGGAGCTGTTTTTCTTCAATTGGATTTTATAATCGCTGATGTAAGTACTTGGCGTTTCGACAAAAAACACATCGCGAAGAATCCCACCATAGTTCCACCAATCGAAATTCATTGCCGGAATACCATCCACTTTTCTGTTGTTGTTTACCAATACAACAAGGTTGTTTTCCCCTTGTTGTAATTGACTTGTAACTTCGAACTGAAAGGGAGTGAAGCCGCCTTCATGCTTTCCGATGAGAACTCCATTCAGCCACACTGTGCTGATGTAATTTGAGCCAGCAAAGTAGACAAATTTACGATTCGAGTTCTGTTCGGTGAGATTTATCTTGCGGCGATACCACACATTTCCTTCGTAGTATTTCAATTCCGGCAGTTGTGAATTAAAATCGCCCGGAACGTTCAACTGAAGTGCATGATCAAAAGAGTATTCCACAAAATCGGTCTTTTTCTGAGGAGTTTTAAGAAGATAGAATTTACGCTCCTCACCCCTACAATACGCGTCAATAATGGCATCCCATTTTCCATTCAGCGATTGAACATTTCCCCGTCCATAAGGGTTTTGCATAAAGGTTTGTCCAAACAGAGAGGCAGTTGAGACCAATAATACAGTCAAGGCTAAAAGATTTTTCTTCATATTAAAATTTACTTGTTCTAATTTAACAATATTTTGAAATATGCTACTAACTATTTGCTCAACAAACTCACTGAAGTTGTCAATCCATCTTTCACTTCAAAAATGACATTTGTTGTGTTTGAAGCGGCATCAAACTGACAGCTCACTTGTGGCACACCAGCAGTTGATAGTACATAATTACCGTTTAACACCACCGCAGTTTTTATGGGCAAACTATAACCCAAGGGGTTTTCGCTGGTTGTAACCATATTTTTATCCGGATATGCAAAACTGATAGTAATCCCTTTATTGTCCGAATTATCATTTAACATAAACACACACGGACGACTGATTGATTTTATTCGTTTGTCTGAGAATATCATACCTTGTGGGTTGTACAACACATAACCCGTTTGATTCAATTTAGCGGCTTTTACGATATGTGCATTACTGTCCTGCTGTAAAATCTGATAATCGGGAGCTTTCGATTTCATAGATTTGCTAAATTCCTTCATTTCTTGTTTGGACGTTTCCAACCTCAATACATAAGCATATTCTCCAACAGTTTGTTTCTGATGCTCAAAATATGACGAAACAATTTCACCCGTTGAAAGAAAAGTTTGTGCGCCTTTTCGCAGTCGATACGTTTGATTAGGATACAGGTAATATCCCACTTTCTTTGTTTCATTTACAAACCAGGGTACTTCGGTGGATTGAATTTCACGATTTAGCTCTTCGGTATCGGTACTTGATTTATCAGCCAATGTCAGACTATTTGCCCCTTCGTTTGCCGGTTCCTGCAAAATACCGGTTTGTACATTGGTTAAATCCTTGCCATTGGATATGTTGCTTCCAAGCGCAACTATGTCGCGACTGAAATAGAAATAAGACTTTTTGAATCGTAAGTTGGCTGCAACAGACCCTTGATAGATATTATTTGTATTGGTAATTCCCCTGAACGTTTTATCCTTGGGATCTACATCGTTGAAGTTACCCGAGGCATCAAATACTTGGGTGTAAATTCCGCCATTGTCATTAGTAGATACCCCGCCCACAAACTCGGAAGAGCCATTTTGATAGTATTTCTGATCCAGCTGCGACACATCGCTCACTACCGAAGTTACTCCGGGTGAAAGACTGAAGTTGTAACCATGAGTTAAGGATTTTTTATCTGCTGTATTTCGAAGAAGTATTGAACCACCAAGCTCTGTTTGCATCGGCGAAGTTTCTCCATCTTTCAATAAATTAATACCGCCTATATTGTAAAACAGAAAACCTTTGCGCACATACTGGGTATGATAAAAACTCTTGGATAAAGCATGGGTATAAACCTGCCAGGGTCCGAAACGATGCATATTGACACAACCATAGCTGAGCGTTACATGCACATTTTCTCTGCTTGCAGGCACAATACCCACCTTTTTCATTGCGGTCACCAGCTCGCTGTTGTTATTATAAATATCGGTTTCGGGAAAACTCAGGAAATAACCGCCTGTTTGCGGATCATAAGCTTGTTTCCCATCGGGCGAACCGGCAAGAGCCAGATAGTAAAAACCGTCTGCCGGAATTTTCGACTGCTTGTCAGGACTTCCAACATAACCGTCTTTGTTCATAAGCTCAAAATGAACTTTCGCCATTTGTTGCATCCGCTTATGGGTTTCCTCGCTTACTTTGAAGGCTGTTTTGCTCATCCACCATAAGTACTGAGTGGCGCCCCGCCATGCCGCTACCCATCCATAGTTGTCAAACCGGTTGCCCCAATGATGAAACCAGCTACCATCAGGTTTCAACGTGCCCATAGCCGAAGGGGCATAATTGAGCGCAATATTATCCAGCCAACTTTGTAGTCTGTAAAAATTACGCGCTTTCTCAGGTGAATCGGGCAACAAGGCAAAAATCGAAATCATCGACAACGAACCTGTATTCAAATCGTCGGCGCAGGAACTCCAATAAAATTCAGGTGTAGGATGCCGTTGAATTGTCATCAGCGCTCCTGATTTTAATGGCGTCAGCAAGCTATGTTCTTCATAGATAATTTGTTCCAAAGAGTATTGCTGCATGAGTTGAGCGGTAATGTCTTCAATCAATCCCTCCTTTGCCAGTAGGTCGCGCGCAAAAAATACCCCGTCGGCAAATCCGCGACCATTGTACCAAGCTGCGGGAACACTGCCATAGGTACAACAAAGTCTTACCAAATCACAAATCATTTTACCCAATTCAGCTCGTTCCTTCGAATCGGATAAACGGTACCAAATCATCCCCATCTCGCGCATGGTCAGACAAAGTTTGGTGTTTTTTAGGTACATGTGATCATCTGGTGAACCCTCCTGTGAATCATACCCACGAAGCTTTCGGGAATAATACAAGGGATTTTCGCCATTGGCATATTTTCCTTGTTGCTGAATATGATAACTCGCGTAAAAACTTCTGAATTTGTCCATGGTTTTGGATGGAACAGTACTCAGTTTTGCACTTTTCGGTATGCTGTTTTTGTCGGTTTTTTGCAATTCATCCAAATTAAATACCGCTGGATTTTGCATAAACATAATCCGGTCAATGATATCTTTAAACCCTTTTAACTCTTCATCGCTAACAGTGCTTTTTGCCGGATAGGTGGATTTATCAATCACTTTTTCTTCGAAAATATTCGGAGTGGGTTGAATACCCTGCATATACCCGTTGTAAATCATTAGGTTATCAATAAACAGTGTGCTTACCGCACCTGCTGTTTGTTTGATTTCTATAACATCTATTGCCAGCGAATTCGATACCGGAACCTGAACACAGGCAATATTCCAACCGCATCGATGCAGATAAATGGTTTTATCCATTATCACTTTTCCACCAGCATCTTTCATTATCAAAGAAAATGTTCTGGTTGACTTATCATCAGGAAGCTTCTCCTGAAAAATGCCCACGCTAAAATAATATGCGTTGCGCAGGGTTTTCTGCAATTTCACGGGTGCTTTAAACTGTAAAGTTGCACCGACTTTGCTTTCCCAACGAAGCGCTTGCGGTGCAGTCATGTAGTATTTACTGTCAGCCTGAATATTTCCATGAATTGAATTTACACCTTCAAAGGGGTTCGTCACATCAAAATCAAACATAATTTCCCGGTCGGGATAATATAACAATCCCCGCGAAGCAGTATCTGCAGGAGTTCCGATTCTTATATCCAGATAGTTGCCATGTTTCTCAAAAGCAAACAGTTGATAACAAAACAGAAAAGAAAGAAGTAAAAGTTTAGTAAAGTGATTCATATATTCGCATTTATCTTTTAATAGCAGTAGTATTGAACTCGCATTCGATTTTTTTCTGAATAGGTGAAAGCTTTAGATTATGCTGGTTCCATTTGGTTTTACGATTTAGATTTAGCATTTAAATTAGTATTTGTCAGCCTTTGAACCTATTGCAGGAATAAGGAGATAAAAAAACCATGCTGACTAAAATTACAGTTGTTAAAATGGGATTTTAAAGTACGGGAATGCCTATCTAAAGCTGGCTTATGAAAAGAAAGTTATAGAAATAAGTTGAACCCGAGTGAATCATCTAAAAAACCAGCTTTTTGGTTACTGTGCCTCCATTGACCTGAATGGATACAAAATAGACAGCATGTGCACATCCGGCTAAAGAAATGTGCTGAGCATAAGCCTCTATCACTCCGGATTTTATCAAACTACCCTCAATGGTATAAACCTTATACGGGCTATTCAAACAATTGCCTGAGAGAGTAAATCCATCCGATTGTAGTAATACCGATATGCTAATTTCTTGATTGTCATTCATCGTGGTTAATCCGGTAATAAAGGGATTTACAGGCCACTGATTGCTAATCAGGTAGTCTGACCATACTTTTTTCGCTGATGTTATCCACGAAGGCAAAGTACCAAGTCGTAAAGCAAGCTGAGCCTCATAAAGTGATTCAGGCAATACGGCTTTTCCATAACTCTCATAAAGTCCAAGGGTGGACTGAACAAAAGTACTTTTGCCCTGCCAACCCACCACATTTGGGTACACTATTTTCACAAAATTACCATAAGGCGGATTCAAATGATTTTCCCAGAAAGCAATATTGGAAAAAGTTCCAATTTCTTTGTGATTCCAATAGGTAAAATCTTTTCCGTGGTTGGGACAAACCAGAGCATCGCCCCCATTACCGATATATTTACTGTTACAAGCATCTATCAGGGTGTAATAAGGATAAGAAGCATGGCTATCCGGTCCGCTGCGTGTACCTCCGCGATAGCGCCAGAGCACTGTGGCCGAAGCTGTTGCTGATGGACCCGGTCCATGCCATTCACCGGGTGAGTTTGCTGCATCGTCAATGTAACCTAACAAAGTGCCGTAACTACCTCCATTATTTTCCACCATAAAATGCCCCGGATTACCGTCGAAACGTATAAACAGAATAGTGCATGCATAACTATCTGATAATGTGATTCCTGAATTCATATCGGTAAATCGTAAGCGACGAATAAAAGCATTTTGTGCTAAAGACATCGTAATCCCCGACCAGCCGGAATCGTGTATGTAATTTTTATGGTGAACAAAAGTTTCATGAAAATTACCGTGAAACCAAAGATCTTCCACACCAAATCCCTGTGTTAGAGGAGTAACAGCTACGTTCCAGGTATAAGAAGCTGTCATATTGATATTAATTGGCTCGGCAAGCGAAACAACATTGCCACTGATAGCCGTAATCTTGTGTTTTTCGTAAATAGTTATTCCGTTATTGATCGTGGTGGTCCACTCAGGATAAGGCGTCAGTCCGGCTAACAGCTCATTATTTGCAGCTGGATTGGTCATTTCAATTTCAATAATATCCCCGACTTTCAGGGCAGAAGCACTCACAACGGTTATTTGTTTATCGCCACGTTTTGCATTGAGTGAAATTTGCGTTCGCAGTGGTTGACTTTGCCAGTAGTAAAATTTGAACAGAGGTGGCGTACAATACATACAGGTGGTATCGGTAGGAACAAAATGATTAGTAATGAACAACTCGGTTCCACCCGTTCCGCTTCCACTGCCCCTCAAAATAATATTTCCTTTGGGGATAAGAATTCCGGCGGTTCTTCGGGTTTGTTCATTCATCAGAAACTTTCCCTTCGGAAAGAAAACGATACCTCCTCCGGCTGCCACTGCAGCATTAATGGCTGCCTGCACCCCATCAAAGTCTTCCAGATTATCATCAGGGATAGCACCGTATTTGCTGACATCAAAAATCGGCAAACTTAGATTAGGAATTGAATCCGCACCGAATTTGTAGCCGGCATACGAATAATCGGGCAAAACTGCAGTTGCCGGATTGGTTTTAAAAGCTGTATAGCAGGAAGCTTCAGTTTGCGATTTTGCGTAAGCAAAAATCATCAATAAAAGTGATAGAAGTATGATTTTAGGGCTCATTAATAGAGAATTATTGTTGTTGATTTACTTGGTTTAATTGAAAAAAGTGATATAATTTAAATTTCAGTTCAGATAACAATCTTATTGGAATATCGGCAAACCGACGTTTTTATACAGGCAATATAGATTCCCGATGGCAAAGTTACAGTATCGCCTTTTTTCAGTTTGTCTTTAAAAATCTCCAGACCCAGCATATTGAATATGCTTATTTCGGCATCCACCTTCATTTCAATAGCACCCGGCTTTATCAATACCGGAAAAGCAGCATCCTGAATATTGGTGACAACTGCATTAATATTCTCATACTCATAAGCTCCTATCGAAGGTGATGCGGCAAAGGCATTTCCGGCTTTGTCAGTCGGGTTGCCGGTTATGGCTATTCCTTTTGCAATTAAATAAGATCCAGTCTGCAATGTCCAGTTCGATTGTTTGATAGAGCTTGAGTCGGAACTTGACCAAGCCGCACCAACATAAGATGTTGGTGATTTAAACAAGGGCGCATTTGTACCGGTATTGGTGGAAGCCAAAGCGGTGTTCACATTCACAACCACCGTACCACTGTTGGCTAAACCACCACCGTTACTAAAATTATTGCACAGCAGGGAAGGAGCAGTTAGCGTAGCACTTTGGGCAATATTGTCTACGCTTGTCACAGAATTAATCACACTTTTGTTGTTCCAACATACGTTATTTGCCGCATAATGTGCGGTGTAGGTATTTTGCGTAAATCTTAATCCAGCATTAATAATATTGGTGGCTTTATTATTGGCAATAGTACAATTATAAATCGAATCGGAAACGATAGCAGAAGCAGTTCCTCCGTAATGCATTTGAACAGTTGCACCCACTGAAGATGTGGTTATGCCCGGCGTGAAGCAGCTGTAATTCAACTCATTATTATGCAAGATACAATTCTTTAGGGTCGGAATTAATCCTGCAGTTCCGGGTACCACAGCCAATAACATACTACGAAGACCACTATTAGTTGTGAGTGTTCCCCAATTGGCAGTTACGATATTGTTGCGCACTATGTTATTCGAAAAGACAGAATTAGCAGCACCGTTAATGTCAATAAATGGATAAGTAGGAGTATCAACCGTGGCATTAAACGTGAGGCTGTTTTTCTCGAATAAGCAATTATTTATCATACCCAAAGATGAGAAAAACACCGAATAAGCACCTGAGCCGGTAGTTGACCAACTGGTAGTAACCGCCGAATTCTTAATTGTATTATTACTGAATTTTACGTTGGCTGCCGACACAGCAATCGTTCTCAAAATGCCTGTTGAAGTGGCTGAACCTATATGCGTTAGGGTAAAACCATCGAAACAATAGCCTGAATTTTTTACTATAAACGCGGTGGAATCAGTAACTGAGGAATTATTCAGGGCAGAACGTAAAACGGTGGGATATTGAAATTCCCAGGGCTCAACAATACCGTTTCCATCCAAATCTGTCAGTCGACGGTCAGATGGACTAAGTTCATCCCCTTTAAAACCACCATAGTAATTTAATGAAGCAGCAGTTGTAAATGGAGTAGTTAAATTATAAATACCGGATTTCACATACACATTAAAACCAGCCAAGGGTATCGTTGCTGCAGTTTCTAACGAACAGGCATCCTGCCAACTGCTACCCGTACCCGTACCATCGGGTGTCACATAACAAGCCGGTGCAGGCAAATCCACCAGCTTCATGGAAGCACCCAAAAACCCGCCACTCAAATCGGATGGGCGCAATAAGCGGGAGGTACTATTACTTAAATCTGCAACAGAAGGAATCCCCACCAAAGCACCAATGCCTTTATAAGCTGCATTTCGGGAATATCCATTCATATCCTTCAATAAGATGGTATCCTGATTGGGCCATACTCCGGTGTAGAGATTATTATAACCGTAGATGGTATTAATTTTATCGGGAATCACAGTTGATTTCTGATAAATGGCCGTGGGGATAGTGGGAAACGACAATTGATATTCTCCAAAAGTAATTGGCGTCATTGGAATGGTTTGTGCAGTTTTAAATACAGCATCTTCAGTTGCTGAAAGCAATGTGGACGCCAATGTATCGGTTGTTGTCAGCAGATTGCTCTTAAACAATGAAATAGCAGCTCTGACATCGTTGGTTGTACCTCCGGTATTCTTAATAACACTATTATTGGCGGTTTGATAAATAAAATTATTTACAAATTTCAAATCACTGTCACCGACCACCCTGCCATCATTCCAAACATTTAATGCATAGTTAATGCCAATAGGACCACATTCCACCAAAGTGTTATTGGAAAATAAATTAGAAGCTGTAGCAACATAAGTAATAAACATCGATTTATCAAAAGTATTATTGATAAAACCTGAATTAGTCAGAATAGGACTATCAATTTTATAAAAATAATTATTCAACACCTGGTGATTGTAGCCCCAGGTCATTACACCTCCTTTACCTTCCAGAAAATAATTGGAATAGACCACACTGTTTGAACCATGTCGCAGAGAAAGATGACCATTACATTTATAAAAAGTATTGTTGCGGATTAGTACCCTCTTGCCCTTTTGTTCAATTATCTCAGCCTCACCACTGCAATCGTAAAATAAATTATTCTCAATGAGGTGGTAGCCATAGCATATTTCACCATTCCCTGTTTTTATGGCTGCTTTCCCGTTTCCGAGCTTTGGGACTCCTGTTCTTGAATAATAATAAGGATTGTAAAAGAAATTACCTTTCACGTGACAGCCACCAATTTCGAATGAAGTTAAACGAGTGTCGAAAAGACCTGATTTATAGTAATCGGTTGGAGTAACATAATAAGTTTGTAATTGGTTGTATGCATTTGTCTGTGCGGTGGTCGACAATTTCTCAATGTGCCAGGTATCAAGATACAACAACATTCCATTTTTCATATCATAAAATGTATTGTAATAAATCTTTGCCCCATGTGTCGCTACTACAAATTCGCCTGTAAAACCTGTAGGGTCAATTCTGTTGTACGACCTGCCATCAAAAACACAGTCCTGCAAGGTGGAACTATCTACGGTAACAATTGCCGGAGTTGACTGGACGGAAGAATCAACGATAATATCTTTGAAATAAATCCCCTGCAAGGTTGAACCATTTGAAACCTTTATTAAAAACGCATTGCCTCCAACCGTACCGCTAAAATATACATTGGCATTGACTCCCGGCGTTACCGGCCGAACAGTTTTACCTCCGTAAATAGTAACGGTTTGATTAAACCGATACGTTCCCGGATTCAACAGTATTGTTTTGTAAGAAGAATTACTTAACGCACTTAAAAATGACGATTCTGTACTCACAGTAATGCTTTGACTAACTCCTACTGTAGCATAAAGGATAAAAATATATCCTAGTAGTAATTTCCGCATACGAAATTTATGTTTTTTACTTCTTTGCATCCATAATCCACTTTGGCAATTTACCCAGACGCAGTTCCAGTTGCGCTTCGTAAAGTGATTCGGGTGTAACAGGTTTTCCCAGACTTTCGGAAATACCCAAATGTTCTTTTACAAACGAAATTTCATCACCATACATACCGATAATGTTGGGTTTAACGATTTTTACAAATTTGCCGTAAAATTTGTTTTGTTGATCGGAGCTGTTATCGAATGATTGTGGTTCCCAAAAATCCACCTTATCGAATTTACCAATTTGTTTTACATTCCAGTAAGTCAGGTCTTTCATGTGATTGGGAAGCAATTCGTAATTTCCACCATTGCCAATGTATTTACAGCTAGAAGCATCTACCAGCGTGCAATACGGCCAGGAAGCATGAAAATCGGGACCACTGCGTGCCTGTCCTTTGTATCGCCAGATAACGGTATTGCAACTGCTGTTGGCACTGCAGGGTCCGTGCCACATGCCGGGTGCATTGGTTGCATCAGTCACATTGGCTATCAGTACACCGTAACTATTGGTAGCACTAAGCATGGAATGACCCGGATTACCATCAAAGCGAATGTCGGTCATGGTGCAGGCATAGCCATTCCCGATAGAAATACCAGTGCATATATCAGTCAACTGGATACGACGAATAAAAGCATTGGCTGCTCGACCCATGCTGAGAAAAGTCCAACCGGCATCGTGGATAAAGTTTTTATGGTGAACAATAATTTCATGGAAGTTGCCACGAAACCACATATCTTCCACTCCCAGTCCTTCAGCAAGAACCAACCCTTCCACCTTCCAGTTATAGGAGGCAGTGATATTGGTACAGAGTGGTTCACACAGGGTTATTTCATTTTCTTCAATTTTGGAAATTCTATGTTTTTCATTGATCTGAACCCCTTTTTCATTGGTTGTTGTCCAGATATTCCAGGTATCCAGATTATTCAAAAACTCTCTGTTGGCTGCCGGATTTTGCATTTTGAGGGAGATAAAATCTCCTGATTTAAAGCCGGAAGCATCTTCAAGCACTATTTTCATATCACCACGTTTGGCGTTATCAAGTAGAACAGTTTTTGCACTGGATCCTTTGTAATAATTAAACGTAAACATAGCCGACACTGTCCATTTTTTGTCGGGATCTTTGGGAAGCATGTACTGTTTCATAAAAATCTCGGTACCCTCAGGGCCTGAGCCACTACCACGAAGAATGATATTGGGTTTTGAAATAACTATACCATCGCGACGACCTTCTTTCTCGTTGATTAAATAACGGCCTTTTGGGAAGAAAACAATACCACCACCCGCAGCTTCGGCAGCTTTGATGGCTGCCTGCACCCCATCAAAATCCTCAATACTATCGTTTGGAATAGCTCCGTATTTGGTGACATCAAAGATTTTCCCTTTCATATCGGGAATTCCTTCAGTACCCATTTTGTAACCTGCCCATGAATAGTCGGGCAAAACGGTGGTTGACGGATTTTTTTTGAATGCTTCGAAAGCTGCTGATTTGTTGGATTGGGCGTAAGTAGAACTGAAACTAAATACAAAGATGGTGACAATAAAGTTGAGTCTTCTCATTTTGTTGAATTTTTATATAAGGTTGCTGAAATGGAAATACAAAAATAAGCCATGAAAGCTTACAACATAGCCCAAATTTATTCGGATAATAGCCCAATTTAGTACGGTAGGCAAAAATCCGGCACAAAATTTATTGAAAAAAAATTATACAGGTTTTTCAGTCAACATTTCTGACAATAATCCAATATATCCTAAATCCTGCTTTAGGATTAAAGTATTAGTTTACGAATAATTTTCTTAGCATTTATTTCAAACACAATAATGCAAACTGCATGTTGAATGGCTGAGACAGGCACAAACTGTAAATAATCTGTAACTATACCATTAAATAAAGGTCTTCCCATGCTATTAAAAACAGAATATTTAGCATGAATACAATCGCCAAAAATATAGAAACCATTCCTGTCGGGTGATGCAGACACATTTAACACGTAATTGGTTGCATCATTTGAGCCATTATTCAGCACACTGGTCCATTCCTTTTTCAGAAGATATCTGTACCACTCCTTTTTTGCTGCATTCACCCATTCGGGCAGCGTTCCCAGGCGCAGGGTTAACTGTGCTTCATAAAGCGATTCGGGAGTTACTGCCTGTTGGTAATTTTCAAAAATGCCCAATGTTGATTTCAAAAAAGTACTATTACCCTGCCAACCAATAATATTTGGTTTTACAATTTTGGGGTAATTTCCGTAAGGAGGATTCACGTGGTTTTCCCAAAAAGCGATATTGGGACTACTTCCAATTTCAGTTTGATTCCAGTAAGTAAGGTCTTTCCCGTGATTAGGACATACAGCTGCATCACCTCCATTGCCAACATACCGGCTTTTGGATGCATCGAAAAGTGAATAATAGGGATACGAAGCATGAACATCAAAACCACTGCGCGATTGCCCCCTGTATCGCCATACAACGGTTGCCGAGCTGCTTGCCGAAGGTCCTGGTCCGTGAAAAAACCCGGGTGAATTAGTAGCATCGTCAATAAATCCCATCAGAACTCCATACGTACCACCCGATGCTTCTACACAAAAATGCCCCGGATTACCATCGAAACGAATGTGCATCACCGAACAGCCATAGCCATTGACAACTGCTATCCCCGCATTCATATCCGTAAAACGCAGCCGACGTATAAAAGCATCTTTGAATCGTTCGAGGCGAATAAAACTCCATCCGGCATCATTGATAAAATCTTTGTGATGAACAATTTTATCCTTAAAATTACCGTGAAACCATATATCTTCCACACCCAATCCTTCACTAAGTGGTAAATAAACCACATTCCAACCATAAGTAGCGGTTATATTGATATTGATTGGTTCCGACAGGGTGATGATATTTCCCTGAATACCCGAAATTTTGTGTTTTTCATTGATGGTTATTCCATTATTGATGGTGGTAGTCCATTCGGGATAAGGTGTTAACCCTGATAATAATTCATTATTGGCCATAGGGTTGGTCATTCTAAATTCAATCATATCACCTGCTTTTAAGGTCGAAACATTGTCCACCGTTATTTGCTTATCTCCCCTGAGTGCGTTCAAAGCAATTTTTGTCCGAACAGGTGATGACTGGTAATAATAAAAGTGAAATAAGCTCGGAACAGACCACATTTGGTTTGGATCTGTGGGCAACATGTAGTTCCGCATAAACAATTCGGTTCCACCGGCTCCACTACCACTACCCCTCAAAATAATGTTTGGTTTGGGAATGTGAATACCATCGGTACGTCCAACCATTTCATTCATCAAAAATCTACCTTTCGGAAAGAAAACGATGCCTCCTCCGGCCGCTGCTGCAGCATCAATAGCAGCTTGTACGCCATCAAAGTCTTCGAGATTATCATTCGGAATAGCACCATATTTAGTAACATCAAAAATGGGCAGGTTGGTAGTAGGAATAGAATCCACTCCGAACTTATATCCTGCATAAGAATAATCCGGCAGAAGTGCTGTAGCAGGGTTAGCTATAAAGGCTGTGAAGCAGGCAGGCTCATTTTCTGCCTGCAAAGTGAATACCCTAAAAAGCAGTAATGCTAAAAATATTTGTTTACATGCCTGATACATTCGATGAATTATATTGATTTTATTTTATAAATCAATGGCAAATTATCTGATAATGATGTTTTTACAAACTGAATAAGCAATCCTTCCTTCGTTTGCTTCCAACTGATTTTCGTGTTTGTACCCAATAATGAAACTGACTTAATTTTCATTCCCGCAACTGATTTAATCAGTACATCTCCGGTGGGTGGTGCCAGTACAATGGCATAAACCGCTCCCTGATTGCTGGTAAAACGAATATCATCCTGAGTGTAAGTTGGCAGCACATTGGGCAAATGTTCTTCTTTCAGTTCCGCACGGCTTTTCATACGGTGCGGTCCTTCGCCCATCACACTGAAAGGGTGGCTACCGTAAATAGCCTCGCCGTTGGTTTCGAGCCAACGTCCCACAGTCAGAAGAGTTTCTTCCTGATCTCCGGCTATCGTTCCATCCGGGCGCATCACTACATTCAGAAGCAAATTACCATTTCGGCAGGCTGCTTCGGATAACATGGCCACAACTTTCGGAGCTGATAAATAGGTGCGTCCTTCGCCCTGATAATGCCAGTCGCCCATACTTTCTTCCAATTGCCACATATCGGGCAGAATTTCCTTGCTGTAATCGCGTTCCAACGCCTCTGTCATGGAACCACGCCTTTCTTTATCAATTCCTTTCAAAGTAATGATTCCTTCATCTGCCCCCTTGTGCCAGTTACGTTCCTGATTGAAATAATGCTGCGCAATGAGCGTTCCCACCCGCTCATCCAAACCCTTTTCTGGACTTGTGTTATCAAATTTCACCCACTGACGCCAGATATTGCTTGGCGACCACAGGTCAAACTCCAAAATATCAGGCTGATACGTATCAATCAAATCTTTGGTGCGCAAAAACCAGTTTTTGATAAAAGCCGCTGTTGGTTGGTTGCCGTTTGGTCCGCCCACATGCATAGGTCCGTATAAATCTTGTGGGTCATAGCCTTCCCACCATTTGCCTTTTCCATCCGCCTTGGTCAAATAACCATCGTAGGGAATGCCTGCTTTTAATCCGGTGGAATCCGCTCCACGAGCCGTATCGTACCATCCCCAGGTGTTGATATTGTGAATGGAAACACCAAAACGAAGTCCCTGCTTTTTTGCCGAAACTTTCCATTCGCCCACAATATCCCTTTTCGGACCCATATTCACCGAATTCCAGGGCTGAAATTTAGAATTCCAGTTATCAAAATTATCATGATGATTGGCTAAGGCCACCAGATAACGTGCTCCTGCTTTTTTGAAAAGTGCCGTCAACTTGTCGGCATCAAATTTATCGGCAGTCCATGTAGGAATCACATCCTTGAATCCAAATTCCGAAGGATGACCGTACTTTTTTAAATGAAAGCTGTACGCTCCGTTTTTCTCGTCGTATAGGTTGCGGGCATACCAATCGCCATATCCGGGTGCTGCCTGAGGACCCCAGTGTGCCCAAATACCAAACTTTGCCTTGCGAAACCATTCAGGGAATTTTCGTTGGTTGAGGGATTTCCAGTTTGGTTGAAAAACGCCTTGGGCAATACTAAGTTGGTTTTTGTTCGTTGCTGAATCAGCATTCAGAACCTCTTTTTGAGTCATTCGGGCATTATTTTGTCCAATAACAACTGTGCCGAATAAAAGAATGGCTGTTAATAGTTTAATTTTCATATATTTCATCATTTGCTTTTCTTCATTTTAATCATTTCACTCCCAGCAAGAAGGAATGCACCAGCACCATATTCCTGAGATTCAGAAGCGGTTACAGAGCGTGGGTCGGCACCAACAGCCTGCACCCAACCGAGCATACCGGTATTTTTATCAATCGCCCAGTTCAATCCTTTCCATGCTTTGAGCACCACCGGAAGGTATGTCTTTGATGAAAGTAAGCCGTTGTTGATACCATAAGCCAGAGCATAACAATAAAAGCCCGATCCGGATGTTTCAGGAGCCGGATACTCTTCAGGGTCAAGTAAACTCGAACGCCAGAGTCCGTCTTCACCTTGCAGAGTAGCTATTCTGGCACACATTTCTTTAAAAACGGTTTCGAATTCAGCCCGGTGAACGTAATTTTTCGGCATATCCTGCAACAAACGGGTTAAACCGCCAAGTACCCAGCCATTTCCCCGCGACCAAAAGATTTTCTTCCCGTTTTTACTGAGTTTCTGAGTCCCGTCTGTTCGTTCCGAGAAACGGGTGTCGCGGTAAAATAAATGTTCTTTTTTGTCGTACAGCAGGTTATAGGTATCGTTCCAGAGCACAGTCATTGTATCCAGATATGCGACATTATTGGTCAATTTAAAATAATGCGAAAACACCGGTGGAGCCATATAAAGTGCATCGCACCAATTCCAGTTATCATCGCCTTTCCAGCCAACAACCGGTCCGCGTTTGGGATTTTGGAGTATGGCATTCAATCGGAATTTAACATCACTAATCCTGTTCGTGTCCTTTTTCAGATTATAAAGTTCAATATAAGCCTGTCCGATACACAAATCGTCTGCATGTTGAAAATTGGGCCCGAGTTTCCAATTATTAACGGAACAAAATAAAGTTGCAGCATCGAGGTATTTTGATTCATGCGTGCTGTTGTAAAATGCCATTATTCCGGTGAGGAATGTACCCCGAATCCAACCGGCATTTCTGTACTTATGTTTTATTGAGTCTTTATCAATGTATTCCGTTTTTTTCAGGTTCGCCAGTTGCCAGTCGCAAACACGGCTCATGGCTGAAGTGATTTCTTTTTTAGCGGGAAGTTTTTCTGCAGCAAAACCGGGTAAGGAAAACCCTAACAAACAAAGAAGTACAAATTTGAGTTTCATTTTAATAGTTTATTGTTATTAAACGTGTACAATGGAAAGGTGTCAGTTAAATTTTTATTTGATTAATTTTTTGGTAATTAAAAAGTTATCGCCACTTAAACGAAGCAAATACTTTCCATGGCTAAGATCACCCGTCGAAATTGTGCTAATTGCTTCCGGCGTTATAAAATTGCGTAAAATCCTGCCATCAATACTTAGAATTTGTCCTTTAGCATTTTTCCATGCATCTGAAGCAAACGAAATTAACGCTTCATTCGGATAAATTTTTATCAGAGGTTCTTCTGCATTTTGGTTAAGGCTATCAAGTGCTGTAACATTTTTTTCAAGCAGACACTCGGTTGTCAGGCCATCTTTGCAGCTTATTGTAACAGAAGTTGTACCATTCAGGTTTATGCTTGTTTTAATAACAGGCGCATCCACCCCTTTTGTAATTACCTGATCCTTCAATTTCCAAAGCCCTTTCAGTGTAAGTGTTATCTCCACAGGCATACTCCAGCGGAAAGGATTTGCAGTGGTTTCAGTATTGTGGAGGTCTGGATCGGCCAATCCGAGAGCCAGGGTTCCATCCGGTTTCATTTCGGTTATTAATGTACAAGGGGAACTTACATTGGATACAATGCTCGAAGGTAGTGTGGTTGAACTATCGAAAATAACATAAGCGATTGTTTTATTTCGTTCACAGTAAACAATATGCGCTTTTTTGTCCCGTTGAAGAATCCTGAATGGCGGTATTGAACTTTTCATGCTATTCGCAATATTTTTCATACTGTCCACTGTTGGGCGAATGCACATTATATATTCATAACCGGCATCAGTCAGACCTGTTCCATGTTCAATATATGCTGAAACAATCTTTCCGGTTTGAGGTCCAAAAGTCTGTGTGCCTTTGAAAAGATGGACATTCTGCCCTTTGGTAAGGTATATGCCCATGTTTCCTGTATTGTTGATTATCCAGTTCCAGTTAGCAATATCCGATACAAAATACTGGTCTATCAGGGTATCTTTCAAAACACTTCCATTTGAAAGGTAAATACTATCGTCATCGGCATTCATTAATTCCTGAAACAGACCGGTTTGCACACTTCCGGTATTGGTTGATGAAATTCCACTTGCCAGACAAACTATCTGATTATCAAAATAGAAAAATGATTTTTGGAATTTCAACGTAGCTGCTGCCGTTAAATTGTAAGCTGAATTTTGAGTTGCATCAAATGAACCTGCAAAAAGTCCATTTCCACTTTTCATCGATACACCACCCACAAAGGGTGAACTTCCTTCCTGATAATATAACTGCTTGAGTTTAGAATAATCCACATCCACCGAGGTAACCCCGGGTGCACGATTGAGGTTATAACCATACGAAAACTGGTATGTCGGATTGGCTGTTGCTCGTCCACCCATTTCTTGTCCGTAAACCAATTGCTGGCTGTTACGCTTCCCTGTTTCCAACAAATCGATACCGGCTATGGTATAAAACAAAGCTCCATCTCGTTCATATTGCGTATGATAGAAATCCTGGCTTATCATACGGGTGTACAAAAGCCAATCGCTCCTGCGGTGAATATTCCGTCCGGCATAGCTTAATGTGTGATTCATCTGCGGAGTATCCACCGCTTTTATTCCGGCATTTACATAAGCAGTTTTATCACTTGAATTCGATGAAGATGTATAGGAAGCATCATTCGGAAAGCTCATCCAATACGAAGCCATTTCAGGTTCAATTTTACTACTTCCATCGGAGGTACCTGATCTTGCCAGACTTAAAAGTCCCGTTGAACTCAATTTTTGCATATAATCAGCCGGACCCACATAACCATCCTTTTGTATTAATTTAAAACGTACTTGTGCCATGTGCAGCAATGTTTCGTGAGCTTCCTTTGAAATTTTAAATGGTGTTTGGCTAAACCAATAGAGATAGTCTGTTGCTCCAGACCAGGCACCAGTCCAGCCATAGTTATCAAAACGGTTCCCCCAGTGATGAAACCACGAACCATCGGGTTTCAGGCAGTCCTGAGTGCCCGGACCATAACGCAGTGAGATGTTACTCAGCCAATCGGATAAGCGATACAAATCCCTTGCCTTTTCGGCATTATCGGCACCTGCTATGATGGACAGCATCACCGCTCTGTGTTGCGTATTCAAATCATCAGCATTCATTCTCCAGTAAAAAGTGGCAATGGGCGCGGTTCTTTGGTAAGCTCCCTGCCACCACATCATATCCGGAACATTATCGAAACGATGTTCCGTATAAAGTATCGTACCCAATTCGCCCATCATTTTCAACTGCTCCACTATACGATCCAATAATCCCGCTTCCTGCAACGCATCTTTG
This sequence comes from uncultured Bacteroidales bacterium, assembly GCA_903830915.1. Lineage (GTDB taxonomy): Bacteria > Bacteroidota > Bacteroidia > Bacteroidales > Paludibacteraceae > Paludibacter. The sequence goes on along the minus strand of CAIKVR010000220.1, from coordinate 7,328 downwards.
GCATAATATACCCCATCAGCAAAACCACGTCCGTTGTAATAGGTATCGGGCATTCCGCCATAGGTGAGGCAAAGCCGAACGATATCGATGATGTATTTTTTCAGCAAGGCTTTTTGAGCAACATCCTGTACAGCGTTGTAATCTTTCCCCATATTCATAAGGTTGGTGCATATTTTTTCGTTGAATTTATAAACGGCATACGAACCCAAATCACGAATTTCTCCCGGACGCGCACGATGGTAGGGTAATGGATTCATACCATTGGCAAAATTTCCTGTTGTGCTGATTTTAAGACTGTCATAAATCACTTTGTACGCTGCCATTATGGAAGCACTTTTACTACTGACAGCTGTTAACGGTGGCATCACTTTGTCAGAAATGGTTTTAAAAGCTTGGGTCTCATCACTTGTCAGCACTTTAGTGGGATAGTATAAAACTCTGTCGAAGGCAGATATAGAGTCCAGAATTTGTGCTGTTTGAGGCCAGTTATCCTGCGTTTGATTCAGATAAAACATAAAATTATCGACGAATACATCGCCACCCAAACCTGATTTTTGCTTGATGCGGACCGTTTTTATAGATGTTCCTTTTGCAATGGTTGGTACTGTACAAAGAATATTCCAGCCAGTTTTTCGTAGGTAAATGTTCAAAACGTAGGCAGTTTTGCCATAGGTATCGATAAACTCTACTGAAAATGACCTGATTTTCCCATCCGATGGCATTTGTTCCTGAAACAATCCCACCGAAATCATGGGAACAGAAGAGTCGGGATAACTTGAGCCAAAAGTCATGGGGGCAACAAATGTCAACGCACTACCAATTGTAGTCGTCCATTTTAATGAATTGCCTTCAGTCATGTAATATAGATTGTTTATAGCTATAGTACCATTCTCAACCGAAACTCCGGTAGTTGGAATCGCGGTATCAAAATCGTACATAACATCGTAGGTGGGATAAAAAATCATCCCAGTATTGTTTGGATCGGATGAATTAAGAATTCGCTTGGGAAGATAATTTCCAAGTTGTGCCGACAGAGCTATATTGACAATAGCTGACATTCCAATTAACAATATAAGAAGCTTTTTAAAATTACTTGATTTCATGTAATTAATTTGTAAATTATTTTACCAAGTTTATAACTCACTCGATATGAATATGATATTTGGTTTTTTATCTCCAGCGTTAATTCTTATTTTCACTTTCAAATTACTTATTGATGGCAACAGTAGTTGGTATATAATCCACTTGTAGAACAAGCTATTCACTATTTTATAACTAATCGTTTCTTAAGCTGTGCCTCATACAACGAAATCGGATATACCGGTCCTTTATTCAAATCCTCGACGTAAAGCAGTGAATCCGAACGGTCATTGTCAGTCCCATCAATGAGTAGTGGTTTATTATCGGAACGATAACCAACAATTATGCTTCCGGGATACATTTTGTAATGACCGGTTTTAATTCCTTTCCCTGACCAGATTCCATGATTGAAAAGTTCTGTAGGTCGATTAATTCCTTTGGCCAATACATTCCACCACACATTGTACTTAGCCGTGTGAGGCATATTAAATCCGGCTCCACCACCATTGATACGGTCAAATCCAGTTATCTGTTCAAAAAGATTCCATGCAGGAGGAGAATACGTTCTATGAGCAAAACCATGAAAATCGAAGTTACCGGCTAAGCTATCCCGAAAATTATAGTCAATTTGCGAAAAAACATTGCCGTACACATTTCCCTCGCCACTAAGGATATGTGTGTAGTTGGATTCAAAGCGAACGTTTCGGATTAAATTATCGGAAGCATGAGCATAAAGTTTAACGCCACAATGGCCATTATGACCGCTTGTTTTGATATTTTCGATGGTTACATTTCTGCAATCCTGCATATAAACAGGGTTGGTATAATTGTCAATGCTAACGTTTCGCATCCAGCCATGTGCCACCCGACAAAAATTGACGGCATCCCAACCATAATCCATAATCATTGAAAGCCGGGGTGAGTATTTTCCTCCGCCATGATGCAGGTAAGTTCCGTCCCAGGCACTTTCAAACCGCATATTCTCAATACCCACTTCCCTAATCATGGGCGCAGCAGCAATGACAGGTTTGTATTTCAACAGGATATCCCGACGCAAGGGTTGTTTCAGGACAATGATATTGGATGCAGGAACCGATTTCACTTCCACAAGGTATTGAAAAGAAGCTACTCCTTCCACTCCGGCATCGTGTGCCACTGTTAAATCAGGCGTAATGTCCTGTGGTTTATAGGACAGAACATCCTGTATCAGGTTGCCATCGGTACTTGTATTGTACATACCAAGCAAAATCACATCGCTGGCTTTGATACTTTTAGTACTTGCCACCATCAGTTTTGTATCGCCTTTATGACTATCCTTTATTACTGAGGTCAATAAATTTGCCTTAAGTATCGTTCCGTCAGAACCCGGATCGGCAGCCGAACCACTTTTATCAAAACGGATAATCGGGCTTAGCGGCGAAATGCCCCAAAACAATTCTGTAGGCTGAATTATATAACCAAACCGAATGACAGATGGTGAAATCCAAGGATTTATTTTTTCCTGAATAAGGTTTGAACCGTTGAATATTACCGAACCATTCGGTGCATCACTTTCGCCCCGAAGCACCACATTGTCGTAATCAATTTTCAGAAACTGAACACGAGTGGTATCCATATTTACACAGTATTTCCCTTTTGGAAAAAAGATAACACCACCACCTGACTGCCCAACTTCGTCAATTAATTTTTGGATAGGAACAGTCAAATCAGCACCAGTATTGGGAATTATGCCACGTTGGGTAACGTTCACTTTTAGCGGCAAGTTTGGTATTGCTTTTTCGCCATAATGATAACCGGCATAGGAAAAATCTGTCAAAATCGACTTAACAGGATTTTTCTGATAATCAGTATAAATCCGGGCAGATTTCTGTGCTGAAACTTTCGGTAACACACAAACAGTAAATACAACAGAAAGAAGGTAAATTGTATACTTTCTCATTTGAATTTTTTGTAGCTAGTTGATAGGTTTTGAATTAATTAATCACAAGTTTCCCTACAAAATCCCTGTATTTCAGCAGGTAAATTCCGGGGCTCAATCCATCCGTTTTTGCAGAGAAAATCGTAATATTATTCGGTGGTAAGAACTGATTCATTAATTTTCCAGTCAAAGTATATATCTGGCATAAATCAGTTGAGTCAGTTGGCACAGAAGTTAAAATATTTACAGCTATTCCTGCTTTAGTCTGATTAGGATAAATACCCGTTTTGTTTTTTAAGTTTTTAGATAAACCCGTAGTAAGTTTTTTCATAGCCAGACTAACTGATTTTCCCTGAAATTCATTTTGTGGCATACTGATGTTCAACACCGTATCCAACCCGTTCGTAGTGCCGACATTGCAAAACGCTCCGGAAATGGTTACCGTCAACGAACTTAGAGGCGTGGTTTCGCAATATGGATTGGCAGCCGAAACAAAAACAGAATCGGCTGTCCAGCGAAGTTGAATCACGGCAGGATAATTCACCTGACAGGTTCCTAAACCGTTAGGCAAAGTTACTTTTCCGGCTTTATAGAAAATAATCTGCGCAATATTTCCGGTTTTGTCTAAAACTCCCTGAATATAATTCGTATTGGAAATAATGCTTAACGGCGGATTGGCAATATTTGCCAAAAGCGCAGCCTGAGTTATGGTTGGATATACGGCGTAGGCATATTGATCGTTGGACGGAAGATTCCCGTGATTAAGTCCGATCCAGGCAATGGGAGTTGTTCCCAGTGTAGCCGTTTCGTAATTTAATTCACTGTTAATCAAAAATTGATAGCCCACATTGTTGATATACGCCCAATCGGAAGTAATTGGTTTTAAGGCTTGTGCTGCAGAAAGTGTAGTAGCAACTCCGTCATTATCAACAATAAATGAACCATTGTATTTCACCTGATTGACCGTGGTGGCATATGGTAACAGATAATTGGTGCCCGCGCTGATTCCCGACCCAAGTGCAACATAATAATCCGAAAAATAAAAATACGATTTATAAGCCTTCAGGTTAGTTTCAGTCTGGTTTTTATAATAGATAAAACCACAGGCACCTGTTTTTCCATCAGACACTCCGCCTGCAAACGCATCCAGATTCGGACTGTTTAATCCCCAATCGACCAGAGGCAAGGCGGTTGTTGTTGGTTTTTGCGGAGCTGTGATTCCCGGTAATCGTCGCCAGTTTTGATCGGTCAGTGTTTCATAACGTTCATTACCTGTGATATAAAGATAATTTACACCCGAACCGGTATAATAATTAGTAAGTCCCTGACCATTACCACTTTCGCACCCAACTGAACGGGTAGAAGTCATACGGGTACTGACCATATAATCTTTTCCTTTCTGAACCATAAAATCGTGCCGCCAAAATATCTGATTACCGGTTTGAACGTTCTGTGAATTAGCTGGCGAACTGAGCGTCATCCAGTTATATAGCGATTGTAAAGCTGCCTTCTGTTTGGTATTTGCGCCGATTATTTTTGATAATTGGGAAGTCAGCGTGCTGTAAGAATCAGCTTCAGGCATTCTACCATACTGGTTTTGATCTAAAATATTCCGGAAACAACTCCAGCTGACTCCGTTCAGGAAAAGATTTTCGAGAACTGCCACTTTATTATCCGCAAATTGAAAGTATGTTCCTGCTGTTAAAGTGAGAAAACCGATAATTCCGTTGCTATATTCTTTTCCATAATTACCCATATACAATTGTCGTCCGTAATTTGTATGTTGTGAGAAACCATAATCGGGTTGAATACCTTCGGCGGTGACTCCGGTCACAATGGATAAAGCGTTGGTAATAATTGAAACTACCTGATTAATCGTTGTGGCATCCTGATCAACAATGGCTGATGCCAGAATGTAATTACACACATCAGTTGTATTGGCACCTGTAGGTGTATTGGTATAAGTATTTATATTGGCCTGTGTCCATTCATTTCTGAAATAGGCCAGCATGTTGGCATAGTCGGTAGGACTAAGTGTTTTTAAATCTCTGCCCATTAACACAAATGACGGGTACAGACTTTTAGGCCAGCCAATGGAACGCCACCACCAATTAGTATCTGATGGATTATAACTCCGCCACCAGTTCCAGGCTTTTAAATATGCGTTAAGATAGGTTGTACTATGATAGTTTGAACCTGAAGTTTGATATGCTCTGGCTATTTTCAGCATTTCATCCAAATGTTCGCGTGGAGCACCCGTATTAGGTGTAGGTTGTGTTGCCGGATAGGTGGTAACATTTACAAATGTCCCATCAGCATTCTGATTGCTCAGGTTATAACTGTTTAATCCGCTGCCAAAACTCGTACTGTAAATTCGGGAGTACATGGTGTTGTAATCAGTGGCTGTTTGGGCATGTAAGTGCCCAAATAAAAATGACAAAACTATAAGCGCAAAAAATCTAATATTTGTTTTCATACTTTTCGTTAATTTATACCGGCACCAAACTTGTTTTGTTGTTTGCCTACTTCATTTACTTTCAAATCATTAATTTCCTTTCTCAGGCGTTCGTTTTCAAGTTGAAGCTCCGACTTATTTAGCAGTTTCTGTACGGATTGCAGCGCTTGTTTTCCAATCAAATCCACTTCTTTTTGATTGAAGATAGTCGGTGTGGTATCTTCCAACGAATTGAAAATCAATTCACCTCCAACAGGCGTTTGCGAACCTTCGTGAACAAGCGAAGCGGTAATCCGTATCTTTCCGGCTTTGGTGGTAGATTGTACCAAAACCGGCGCAGTGCCCCATATTAACTCGCTTGTATTAGTTTGAGTACTTTCATCGCCGAGCAAACGCCCTTCGCCTTCAATGTTAAACCGTATAGTGTTACTATTCAATCGTTTCACCGTTCCTTTTTTATCTACCATCTCGGCAATAACGGTTACAATATCCGATCCATTGGCCAATAATTCAACGCCATCATTATCCAAGCGCAGCCGGATATGATCTGCACGTTCGGCCGGACTTACTTTGTAGCTTGCCACAACTTTTCCATGAATCAATCCTTCGGCCAATAAATAAACTTCATCCTGTTTACCGGCTCTTGCTCTGCCTTTACAAGCCATAAAGTCGAACATATTTTTAAACGTAATTATAGGTGATGGCATACCCTTACGGTTAGGATCTTTCTTATAAGATTCCTGTTTCCCATTTTTCAAAAATGTAAGCCGCACTTCATCACAATTAGAATAAACGGTTACATCGTTAGGCGAAAACGGGGTCATTTCATTGGCAATATACAGCATTGGACCCGTTTCGGACAGAAGATCGGATTTTACCGGGCTACGCTGTGACATAAACATATAATACGAAGTCTTGGGCTGACGAAACGCATCCATAATACCGGCAAACTGCGGATCGGGATGATAGCCACGCTGATGGTCGAATGAGTGCCAAAAACATGCTCCAACAATTTGGCGTGGAGAGGTATATAAATTCTGTAAGCAAATACCATTAAATGTTGGTTTGATTTGATTAGCATCAACATTCGCCACAAAAGGAAGCGGCCATTTTTCGTTTACTACGCCTGGTTTGCCATAATGAAGTGCCTGAATAAGCATCGGAACTTCACCCCAGTTGCGATTTACACGACTGTCCGAATTCTGAGCACTCCAATCGTCCACATTATCGCCCCACTCACGCACAAAGTAGGTTTTTGTTGAATCGAGTTTATTCCCTGGTCTCAATAATAACGAGAAATACTGGGCGCCATCAGCACCATCATCACAAGCCGATGTGCTGTATGGATAAGGATATTCCTGCTTGCATATTTCGGCAGCATTTTTGGCAAAATCTTTCGGATAAGAAGTCTCATTCAGAATGGGTTCCCAAAAGAAAAGCGAAGCATGATTACGGTGAATCCGTATCATATTTCGGATGTCGGAATATACACTTTGGGCAAATGTTGGCCTGTCACCCCAAAACTGCCAGCCCGGAGTTTCAACCAATGCAAAAATTCCAAGTTCATCACACGCATCCATAAAAGCCGGATCGATAACATAATGAGTTCGAATCACTTTCATTCCGGCATCACGAAGTTTTTTTGCATCGCGCCATTGGATTGAATTGGGAAGTGCATTTCCAATGACAGCAAAGTCCTGATGACGATTGGTGCCCATTATTTTTTCATAAGGTTTTCCATTAATCCAAAGACCTGACTTTTGTTTAAATTCAATACTCCTGATACCTATTCTGGTGCTATAACCATCAACAATATTCCCTTTGTTATCTTTTACATACACGTTCAGCCAATACAAATACGGAGATTCCGGACTC
>CAIKVR010000219.1 GCA_903830915.1 uncultured Bacteroidales bacterium | reverse complement strand
TGAAGTCGTCTTGACTTTTATAATGTTGCTATTTTTGAGAATTTATTGCTGATCTGAATCGGGTCTTGCGAGTTCCAACTCGCGGTATTTATGAATATTCGCGAATTGGAATTCGCGAGACCCAAAAATAAAGACATTTCAGAAAAAGTCAAGACAGCTTCACTATGTACTTTTAAGAAACAAATGATTAATAGAACGCTGATGGAACATGCCGTCTTGACGGCATTCGCGGTTTAAGCTGATCGAAGAAGCCGACTTGACGGTATTTTGAACGGATTATAAAAATGCAAGCATTTTTGATTTTGCTCCTTAATCAATACCGATTTATCGGTATTTCTAATCCGTTTTTTTTTATCCGTTATATCAGCGAATGCCGTCAAGACGGCATGTTCCATCCGCGTTCCATTCTCTTTTCTTTTGTTTCATTTAATTTTTAGATTGGTATTCCCTATCTGTAATGCTATGAACTATAAACTATTAAAAGTCTTTTTCCTGTTGTTTCTTCAGCAATTCTTTCGTCGACAACAATCCACAGGCAGCAAAAATATCTTGTCCGCGCGAAGCACGTAGCGTAACAGTCAGACCTTTGGCTTTCAGCATATTTTGGAAAATTTCAATTTTATCATCCGAGGTACCTTCCAGCGGAGTATCGGGGATTGGGTGGAAGCGAATAAGGTTAATGCGGCATTTCATACCCCTGAGTAAGCGTGCCAATTCGTTGGCATGACGTGGTGAATCATTTACACCTTTGAACATAATATATTCGAACGAAACCCTGCGTTGACCACCAATATTCCGACGTTTCAGTTCGTTGATAACTTCTGTAATAGGATAAACGCTCTGGATGGGCATAATTTCCTTACGTTCTTCGTCGAAAGGAGAATGAAGACTAACTGCCAAATGTGCTTCACTCTCGTCCAAAAACCGATTCATAGCCGGAATAAGTCCTATTGTTGAAACAGTTATGCGACGTGGACTCCAGCCATACCCTTTTTCCGAAGTTATAATTTCAATACTCTCGAGTACCGCATCCACATTATCGAGCGGTTCGCCCATACCCATATACACAATATTTGTCAGGTTGTCGAATTCGGGAAGTGATTGTACCTGATTCAGTATTTCTCCTGCACTCAGGTTGCCCTGAAAACCCTGCTTGCCTGTCATGCAAAACAAACAACCCATCTTGCAACCCACCTGTGTAGATACACAAAGCGTAGCACGTTCTTTATCCGGAATGTAGGCAGCCTCAATAAAATTATCTGATTGCGAAGCATAGAGATACTTTTTTGTTCCGTCCACCGATGTCTGAACACTTACAGGTGCTTTTAAATCAAGCTCGTAGGCAGCATCCAGCTTTTCGCGTGCCTGTTTCGACAAATTAGTCATATCGGTAAAACCCGATACACGTTTTTTGTACATCCAATCGCCGAGTTGGGTGGCTGTAAATGCCGGTAATCCCAGTTTTGCAACGGTTTCTTTCAGTTGGTCGGGCGTTTGTCCGAATAGCATGGTTTTCATATTAAATAATAGGCATTATACAAGTTATAAGTGTCTGATATATTGAATTATATATTTTAAAATAAAGAAATGGAACGCAGATCGAAGATGCCGACTTGACGGTATAAAATGTAAAAACTGATTAATAAAAGGATTTTA
>CAIKVR010000218.1 GCA_903830915.1 uncultured Bacteroidales bacterium | reverse complement strand
CGCATCTAAGGTGACCGCAGCAATACTTGTTAATGCTCTACCGTTAAGCACAGCACCTGTATTAAGCGTGATTGCCTGATTAGCCAGAATGTTACCATAGAAAACCGATGTTGTTCCAAGCGTTGCTGAAGTACCAACAATCCAAAAGATATTCTTTGCTTGTGCGCCACCTGCCAAAACAATACTTGTAGCAGGATCTGTAGTCAAAGTTGATCCCATTTGGAATATCCATACTGCATTCGCATTACCATGAGCATCCAGAGTTAAAATTCCATTCGCTCCCGTTCCTGATATTCCACTTGTTGATGAGTTTGAATACAAACCTGGTGCAAGAGTAAGGCCGCCCAGTTGTCCTGGCAAAGAGATAGCATTTAACGACCTGCTTTGTCCATCATTATAAGCTGATGTTAAGCAGAGTTTAGCATTTGCAGCGTTAGGAGATGTTATTTCTTGTATTCCGTTAATTATTCCGGGAGGAAAACCAACCAAGGCAGATCCCGGACTCAAAGCAACATCCCCGTTAATTATTGAAAGACCGGTGCTGGTAATGGTTGAACCGGCCATTATTGCATAAGGTGCAGCACAACCAAGATCTATTACTAAGGGACCTGTTAATGCAAAGTTAGCAGTTACATTTTTATTGGAATTCATAACCACTGTTACCGGATTTACCGAACCCGTAGCATCACCACTCCAGGATGTAAATGCATACCCGCTGTTTGGTGTGGCTGTGAGAATTACCGAAGCACCACTGCTATAGTTCAATAAATCTGGATTTTTAACTACGGTCCCGTTTACTGCTGTTACATTCAGGGTAAAACTTCCGACAATTGCCGTAAAGTTGGCCGTAATGTTTTTATTGGAAGTCATACTTACTGTTATTGGATTGGCTGAACCCGAAGCATCGCCGCTCCACGAAGTAAATGTGTAACCCGTGTTTGGTGTTGCTGAAAGTTGAACCGAGGTTCCATGATTATAAGTTGTCTGGTTTGGGTTTTTTACTACTGAACCATTTGTGGCTGTTATATTCAAAATGTAAGCATTTAGCGTAAAGTTGGCTGTAACCGATTTGTTTGCATTCATAGTTACCGACAATGGATTGGCAGTACCTGTTGCATCACCTGTCCATGAAGTAAAAGTATAACCAACCGAAGGTGTTGGGGTTAATTGCACAATCGACCCATAATCAAAAACAGTTTGATTCGGATTTTTGGCCACTGTCCCGTTCACAGCACTTACAGCTAAAGTATAAGTGTTTATCAGGAAATTGGCAACCAATGTTTTATTAGCAACTAAAGTAAATGAGTAACTCGAGTTAGCAGAAACGATTAAACCGCCTTCTGTCCAGTTTACAAACGTATAGCCTGTATTAGCTGTTGCACTCACAATTCGGGTAGAATTTTCAACGAAAGTACCAGCACCGCTTGTTGTTCCTCCGACAGCCGGATTGGAAGATAAAGTAACTGCAAAGTTACCCGGCACCACCACTGCAAAATTGGCTGTTAATGTTCGGTTTGCTGCCGTCATCGTAAACTGATAGCTCGAACTGGTTGAAACTTCTTTGCCCTTTTGAGCCACATCAGTTGTATTCATCCGCAATGGAGAAACCAGCGAAACAAAAGTTCCGTTTTCAGTCCAGTTTACAAACGCATAACCCGGAAGTGGTGTTGCTGTAACGGTAACAGTTGCACCAACAGCATAAGCTCCACCACCTGTGGCGGTACCACCAATTACAGGATTTGAAATTAGTGTAATCTCAGGCATGGTGGTAAATGTCCACACATAATTGTCTTGCAACAGATTTCCTTTCAAATCCTTAACAGTGTTTTTAACGGTTGCTTTATAAACCGTCAGGGGTAAAAGGGCAGCAGCCGGTGTAAATTTAGTTGTTGAATCGGCGTAAGAAACAACTCCAGTAATAGCCGTTGTTCCTTGTTGAAGAATGAAAGAGGATTCGTTAATTGTAGCCTTATCCATCTTCTCATTAAATGTGGCAGAAATTATCTTGTTATAGGGCACTGAAATGGCACTATTAACAGGATCGGTAGAAATCACAAGCGGGCATACTCCAGTATTTGTGACATAATCATCTTGTTTGCAGCCCGCAATTATAACAACCAGGATGATTGTAACGGTTGTCAGAAGCTTATTCATTTTCATATAGTTGATTTTATTTGCGGAAGAGTTTCCACGCAACAAAGGTGAGGACTTTCAAAATCGAAAGCATTACACAATTCAGAGAAAGAGTTACATCATTCACACGTCTTATGATTTGTGATTGTTGTTTTTAGATTTTGGCTTGCTTTTGACAAAAAGTGAATGCAACTATCCATCAGGCAGAGTAGTTGCATTCTCAGAAATTTTCAGTAGTAAATTAACGATAATTATTTTAAATGTGCCCGTAACATCCAGGCCATTTTCTCGTGTTTTTCCATCAATCCGGTTATAAAATCGCTGGTTCCCAAATCATGAAAATCATTGGCTATGCGATGAATATTTTCACGTAATTCAATGATAACGGCTTCATGGTCGCAATTCAAATCCTTTATATAACTGATGCTGTCGTTATTTTCCCGCGATTCTTCGTTCAATTGTGTTAGTTTTAAATAATCGGTCATCGTACCAATGGCATAATGATTAATACTGCGAATGCGCTCAGCCACCTGATCAATGATTTCTTCCAGTTGAATGTACTGACTTTCGAAGAATTTGTGCACGGCCATAAAATCGGGACTTTCCACATTCCAGTGTGCATTACGGGTTTTAATGTAAAGCACGTGTTCGTCCGAAAGAAGTTTGTTGAGAATATCAGCTACTTTAACTGAATTTTCAGGTTTAATTCCAATTTGAGTTTTCATTTTCTTTTTATTTATTGTAATGATTTCTGATTTAATATTTAACCTTCAGCAAATATTTTTTATACTTCTGCTAATGTATATTTACAACACAAAGTACCGGAAATTTAGTTTGAAAATGATTACAGAATTTCAGCTAAAAGTTACAAGATTCACACCTTTATTAGCAGTAAATGGTAGGCAAAAAGAAGCAAGATTATCCACGTGCCAGTGTGTAAAACATTGCTACAGCCGACAGAAGCATTACAATAAAGGTAATCCAGACTACCGAGTTTGATAACCAACCGCTTCGGTGTTCACCCATAATTTTTTTATTTCGGGCAATACGGGCAATCAGAAAGATTAAAGGAACTGCTGCCACGCCATTGAAAACTGCCGTAAAAACCAAAGCTTTAATCGGGTCAATGCCTATAAAATTTATCATTAAACCAATAAGTGTGGAAATGGTAATTATACCGTAGAAACCGTGAGCACGTTTGAGTTTAAGATTCAATCCCTGCTTCATATTAAAAGCTTCGGTCAATGCATAAGCTGCCGAACCCGATAAAACAGGAATACCCAGCAGTCCGAGACCTATAATTCCAATTGCAAAAATCAATTTGGCAAGGAAACCGGCATGAGGAAATGTCTGAACAAGCGGTTCGAGTGCTTTGGCAGCATCGGCAGCAGAATCTACATTAGTTATACCATTCTGATGTAATACAGTGGCTGCCACCACAATGATGGACCATGTAGCAAGTTCGGAGAAAATCATACCAGTAAAATTATCAATTCGCAGGTTTCTTATAAAATTTACGCCTAGTACCGGTTTTCCATTAAAATGTTTTACATGATTTATTTTCTCCTCCTCCACTTCTTCCGAAGCCTGCCAAAAAAACATATAGGGCGAAATGGTAGTTCCCAAAACTGCTGTAATTATAAAGAAGAACTCAAAGTTCAATTCGATATGGGGTAAAAATGTGGCAAGAAAAATAGTTTTCCAGGGTTGGTGAACAATAAAAACAGTAAGCGGATATGCAAGCAAAGCAAGTGCTAACCATTTTAGGATATTAGCATAAACACGATAGGTTGTAAAAATCTCCAATACTAATATCAAAGCGGTAAAACCAAGTGTAAGAATTACAAAATTAACAGGAATAATCAATTGGGCAGCTGAGGCGAGAGCACCAATATCGGCACCAATATTAATAGTATTGGCAACCACCACCAGTAAAACCGCTGAATACAGAACCTTTTTATTGTAATTGGCCTTGATAACCGCCGATAATCCATGACCAGTTACCGCCCCAATCCGTGCACATGCCTCCTGAACGGCTGTCATAAGTGGCAACATTACCAATACTGTCCATAACTGTCCATAACCAAACTTAGCTCCGGTTTGAGTGTAAGTGGCTATTCCCGAAGGGTCATCATCGGCTGCTCCGGTTATTAAGCCCGGACCAAAAATAGCAAATACTTTTTTCAGTTTAATAAATACCTTATTCATCCAATATGGAGGAAATACCAAAACAATCAAAACTTGTAAATTTCCCAACAGCAAAGTTGAAAACATTCAGAAAATGATGTGTTATACTATTTCAGGTAAGAGTTGCAAGATTCACACCTCTTTCTATTTATAATTGTAAATTTATCATGAATTGTTGTACATATTTGGCAGAAATATATTTACAAGAACTTGATTAATAAACAAAAATACTCAACAATGGAAAAACTGTGAAAAGTTTTTCAAAATTTGGACTAACTTTTATTCAACATTGCTTTAGATGCTGAATTTCAATTAAATATAGATATTTTCAATTTTGTTACAAGTATCTAGTCGATAGTAATAAATTAAAAATAAAACTATAATAGAAACAATAGTTTAATGTTTTCATCATTATTACAGTTTTATTTTCCTTAAAATAATATCTGGTAATTACCTGTTATGTTATAAAACTTATCCTTTCTTTGTTTTCTTTTCTGCCGATTATGGTTAAGTATTAACACCGTTTTATTTTTGTGAAGTAGAATTAGAAATATTGTCGAAATAAAATGCCGAAAAAACGAACTTATATACCTTTTTTCTTTAATTTTGCGACTGAAATTTTAAATCCATATCAATATGAACATCACTGATCGTTTTCTGAAATATGTAAGTTTCACAACTACATCTGACGAAAATACAAATATGACTCCCAGCACACCCGGTCAAATGATTTTTGCCAACTATCTTGTTGAAGAACTAAAGTCCATCGGCTTGAAGGAAGTTGAGTTAGACCGTAACGGATATATAATGGCAACTCTACCTTCGAATACTGACAAAGTTGTTCCAACTATTGGCTTCATCGCACACATGGATACCAGCCCCGATATGAGTGGAAAAAATGTCAAAGCACGTGTTCTAACGAATTATGACGGCGAAAACATAGTTCTTAATCAGGAAAAGCAAATCATTTTCGAAACAGACAAATACCCCGAAATACTCCAGTATAAAGGTCAGGATATAGTAATAACCGATGGTACAACCCTGCTGGGTGCTGATGACAAAGCCGGTTTGTCAGAAATTGTTACGGCAATGGAATACCTCGTAGCTCATCCGGAAATAAAACACGGCAAAATTCGGGTTGGTTTCACACCTGACGAAGAAATTGGTCAGGGAGCTGATCATTTTGATGTATCAAAATTCAATGCTGACTGGGCTTACACCATGGATGGTGGCGAAATTGGTGAACTGGAATATGAAAACTTCAATGCAGCAAGCGCAAAAATCACCTTTAAAGGTTTAAATGTTCACCCCGGTTATGCCTATCACAAAATGCGAAACTCAATGCGAATAGCGCAAGAATTTGTTGGTATGTTGCCACGTTGGGAAACACCGGAACACACGCAGGATTATGAAGGATTCTACCATTTGACCAATATGGAGGGAAATGTTGAGAAATCTACACTAAGCTATATCATTCGTGACCACGATCGCGACCGTTTTGAACGTCGTAAAAAAGAAATAATCCATCTGGTTCATAAAATCAATGCAGAATTTGGCGATGAAACAGCTACCATCGATATCAAAGACCAGTATTATAATATGCGTGAGAAGGTTGAACCAGTTATGCATGTGGTAGATTTGGCTTTCGAAGCACTGGAAGCGGTTGGTGTAAAACCCAACGTGAAGCCCATTAGGGGCGGAACGGATGGTTCACGACTTTCGTACATGGGTCTGCCCTGCCCTAACATTTTTGCAGGTGGTCATAACTTCCACGGTCGTTTCGAATATGTTCCCGTTCAATCCATGGAAAAAGCCATGATGGTGGTAGTGAAGATTGCTGAACTACTTGCGAATAAATAGTTATTTACTTCGCGTTATTAATGGTTAATTGCCTGCAGTGTTATTGTTAGTTATTTGTTCGCAATATTATTTCCATGAATAACAACGAATAACTATGAATAACCATAAATAACAACGAATTACAATTATATAAATGAAAACTACTCCTTTTACTAACATTCACATTGCTCTGGGAGCAAAAATGCACGAGTTTGCAGGTTACAACATGCCTATCGAATACAGCGGAATCACTGATGAACATATAACTGTTCACAATGCGGTGGGCGTTTTTGATGTATCGCACATGGGCGAATTTTGGGTGAAAGGCCCTAAAGCACTGGCTTTCCTGCAAAAAGTAACTTCCAACGATGTATCGGTACTTACAGTTGGTAAGGCTCAGTACTCATGTTTTCCTAACGGCAAAGGAGGTATTGTAGATGATTTACTGGTTTACTATTTCGAACCCGATAAATACCTGATGGTTGTAAATGCATCGAATATCGAAAAAGACTGGAACTGGTGCGTAGAAAATAATACCGAAGGCGCGGAACTTGAAAATGCTTCGGACTGGATGGCTCAATTGGCCGTTCAAGGACCAAAAGCCACTGAATTACTTCAAAAACTCACTACTGTTGATTTATCCCAGATTCCTTACTACGGTTTTGCAGTCGGTGATTTTGCTGGTATCAACAATGTTATCCTGTCGAATACTGGTTACACCGGTGCAGGAGGCTTTGAATTGTATTTCTATCCTGAACATGGAGAACAAATATGGAACGCTTTGTTTGCAACCGGTGCTGAATATGGAATTAAACCCATCGGACTTGGAGCACGTGATTCTTTGCGTTTGGAAAAAGGCTTCACTCTTTACGGCAACGATATTGACGATAACACCTCGCCTATTGAAGCGGGATTGGGCTGGATAACCAAGTTTGTCGAAGGTAAAGATTTCATTGACCGTCCCCTGCTCGAAAAACAAAAGAATGAAGGTGTAGCTCGGAAGCTAGTTCGCTTTGAACTCAAAGACCGTGGAATTCCACGTCATGGCTACGAGATTGTAAACATTGCAGGAGAAAAGATAGGAGAAGTGACATCGGGAACTATGCTCCCAGACAGTAAAAAAGGAATCGGTATGGGTTATGTGGCAACTGCTTATACAAAATGTGATTCGATAATTTACATTCAGATTCGTGCTAAAAATCTGGAAGCAACCGTAATTTAATTCCATTCTAAAAATTATCCGTTGGCAATTTTCAAATATATTAAAATAAAAGGATTAGTATCCATCCTCTTGTCCTTTTATTTTCTTCAGTTTGCTGTTTCTCAAGAAAATAAATTACTCAAAACTGACACGCTGAGTTCTTATGTTTCAAAAAAAACAATTGACATACGCGAAGTCGAGGTATTTGGACGATTAAAGGACTCAAATATAAAATCAGGTTCAACTGGACTAAACATCGACGTAAAAGAGCTTAAATCTCTTCCCCAATTTATTGGTGAAAGTGATCCATACAAAGCTTTACAGTATATGGGTGGTGTCTCTCAGGCAGGTGAAGCTAATTCAGGCTTATATGTTCGGGGTGGTAATAACGATCAGAATCTAATTTTGCTTAATGGAACAATGATTCAGAATCCTACCCACGTATTGGGAATGTTTTCTGTTTTCAATCCCGATTTGATAAGTCAGATGCATTTTGTAAAATCTGGTATGCCTGCTGAGTACGGGGGTAGATTATCTTCCATTGTTGATATTTCAACCATAGCCACTGTACCTGAAAAATTAGACATAAAAGGCTCAATCGGACTTATATCTTCTCGCTTATCTGCTCAAATTCCACTCAGTTCGAAGTTTTCTATTTATACATCCTGGCGTGGAAGTTATATTGGTTCAACTGTACTTCCGGCACTAGCATTACTAGGTACTGATAGTCTCCTTACTCAGAACAGATATGAATTCTGGGATGTAAATGCAGGTTTCACTTATCTTTTTTCTCCTAAGACTAAGCTCATAGGGCATTTTTACATAGGAAAAGATGACGTAAATATTGGAACATTTAAAATTTACGACGTTCATGGTAATTCCACAAATTGGGGAAATACAGCAGCTGGAATTCAACTTAAAACAGTCTTTAGCGAAAACTGGAGTATGAGCCATCAGCTTAGTTTCTCAAGATTTCAGATTCAGTCAACTCTTAACTGGAGTAGTACTGATTTAAAACCAACAACAATACAATCTAATTTTCAAAACATTACCTACAAAAATGATTTCTTTTACTGGCACGGACTTCATTCTTTCAAATTTGGAACTGAAATTTCATATAATGCCGCAATTCCTAATTTCGTCAATTCAGATACTGTATCCTCGCTCGAAATAAAATCCGAACATCCTTCTATTAATTCTACTCAAGTGGCTGTATATTTCAGGGATGAATGGAACTGGAATCAATTTCAGTTTAATTTAGGTTTACGGGCAAATTTATATGCACAAATAGGTCCATATACTGATTATCAGAATCAAGGAAACATACTTAACTCTACAAATGCTTTGATTAAAACATATTCAGGACTTGAACCCAGATTTTTCAGCCGCTACCTGATTAATTCACAATCATCAATTAAATTCTCTGCAACCCGCCATTATCAGTTTCTGAATCAAATTCCTGTTTTCTCAATTGGAATACCCGCCGATCTACAGATTCCGGCATCATTATACGTAAAACCACAGGTATCGTGGCATTTCTCGGGTGGATATTTCCGTAACTTGAGCGACAATGAATGGGAAGTTAGCTTGGAAGTATATTATAAAACACTGGAAAATCTGTTAGAATTTAAAAACAGTATTACAAATACTTTTACCAATGGAATGTTTGAAAAAGACCTATTGGTGGGAAAAGGGTGGACCTATGGCTCTGAATTAAAAGTAAGGAAAAATTATGGAAAATTTACCGGTTGGATTAGTTATAATCTCGGTTGGAGCTACAGAAAATTTGACGAGATAAATAATGGAATTCCATTTTTAGCACAGAACGATCGACGACACGATCTTTCAATCATAGCTATGTATCAATTAAACAATCGATTAAGTTTATCATCAGTTTTTGTATATGCAACAGGAAACAGACTTAATTTACCGGTAAGCTGGTTTATAATTGATAACAAATATGTGTTGGAGTACAGTAAATACAATGCTTTTGAAATGCCGGCTTATCACAGGCTCGATATTTCAGTAAATTACAAACTTAAGAAATGGCATAATATAGATTCAGAATTAAATTTGTCAATTTATAATGTTTACAATCATGCGAATCCGTACCTCGTGAATTTTAGTGCAAGGACGCAAAAAATATACATGAATTATTTACTGCCCATAATACCTTCATTCTCATGGACTTTTCACTTATAATGTTGTATTTATGAAGAAATTTCTGATTTATATATTGTTTATATTTACTGTAGCATCCTGTCAGACAGATTTGGAGTATAAAATAAGCGGTTATACCCAGAAAATTATTGTGGAAGGTTATATTTCAAACGGAGAGTTTCCTAAAGTGTATTTAACATTGAATTTTCCATTATCAAAATTAACCGATTCACTTAATATGATTGAAAATGTAATCCGAACAGCAAAAGTTACAATTTCTGATGGCGAAAAAACAGAGATTCTAACTTCCGGTTGGGAACCTAACAAGCGACACTTTCCACCCTACATGTATGTGGGTACAGAGCTTAAAGGCCAGGAAGGCAAAACTTACTATCTCACAGTTGACTTCAGTGGATATAAACTCAATTCAACAACAACAATTCCATACGGAACCAGTATTCAAAAGTTTGAATGTTCGCCAATAAAAGGAAATGATAGTTTAAGAGATCTTTTTATGACTTTGAATATCGATCCTACAGCTAAAAACAGTTATCGGGTATTTACTCTAAAAAAAAGAGATGGCTATTTTATTGAAACACAATACGTTTACAATT
Source organism: uncultured Bacteroidales bacterium (assembly GCA_903830915.1). Classification (GTDB taxonomy): domain Bacteria; phylum Bacteroidota; class Bacteroidia; order Bacteroidales; family Paludibacteraceae; genus Paludibacter. The sequence continues at coordinate 6,284 of CAIKVR010000218.1, read as the reverse complement.
CAGAATTTACACTTTCGGGCAGTAACAAATTTAATATTAGCCCAAGAGTCACTGAATTGGATTCAAGCTTTAGTGAAGGTGGAAATTTTTTTAAAGGAGATACAATACAAGTAAAACTTTGCACTATTGACAGTGTTTCTACTCAGTTTTTCAAAGCATTAACTTTATTCTCCAACTCAAACGGAATTGGTAATGATTTATTTATTGGAGAAAAAGATAAATTAAAATCAAATATCAGCTCACCGGGGTTTGGAATCTGGTATGGAAATGGAGTTAGGTATTATTCGGTGGTTATTCAATAAAAAAAAGGGAGAAATTTTCTCCCTTTTTTTTTATTAACCTTATTATTTAAACATGTTCTTAAATTTGGTTATAACTGTATTGAAATTATCTGTTGCATAAGTATCAAAATCAGTTATTTTTGAACCATCACTTAACACTAAGCGAGGCTGAAAATTATAAACTGTTTTAGTAGGATAAGCGTAGAATGTAAATGTATATTCCCAATTATTAGTAGTATAATTATAGGAAGAACTATAATTATAATAATTATACTGAACAGGGCAAATAGGGTTATAAGAAGTAGCAGTTTGTGTATAAACTAAAGTTGCGGGTTTTGAATAATCATTTCCTTGTCCTTCACTAGTAAAAAACTCTACATCAGCAAATTTTTGCTTTTCAGTAGCAAAATACCCGTAAAATTTAAGATATTTATTGAAAATTGCCACTTCACTATCATAATAAGCCTTTGAATAGTTAATATAATAATAGTTTTTACTAATTATATTACCAGCATCATCTTTATACCATACTGTATCACCATGTATTACATTACCTTCCGTTACAAATCCATTAACATCGGTAATACCTCCGTATAAAGCTACATTCATTATTTGAAAAGTTACATTTCCTGAACTAATAATATCTTCTGGACCCGATGTATTGGTATCATCAATTTTAGTAACTGTAAAATTACCTTTGGCATTTACTTCGTATTTCAACAAAATATCTGAATTGTACTTAAACACATAACTCGATGAAACATCTGTGTTTGTATTTGTTACTGATATTGTCCAATTAAATGCTCCGATAACAAGTGTTTGTAATATTGAGGTAGGAGTTCCATCGGTTGAGTATGTTCCGGTAAATTGAGCATTTATTGCTTCAACATTATCAATTTTCAATATAGCTGAAATGGTATTTGGATAAAATTCAGCCGGGTTTGTATTAGGAACTAATGCATTTGATTCGGAATATAGAACTGTCAAAACTGCATTATTTACAGTTGAATTTAAATCTTCGGCTGGAAAATTAATCACTGCTTTGTTAATTATAACACCTGATGCTTTATCAAAATCTTTCGTAGAAGGATTCCAGTTCCAAGTACCCCAAAGATCACTTCCAAGATTCTTTGATACTCGCATTTGATTGTTGAAATCTTCTAAAGCTTTAACGTCATTCTTCGCCAATCCATTACGTAGTGTTCGAAAAGCAGCGACCAATGCAGGCGAAGAGGAACTATTAACGTTTGTAAATTGTTTTAATGCCACAAAACCTTTGGTTTGTTGCATGGTCGTCATCTTATCGGCCAAATCCAAACCACTTTGTTCAATACTTTTCTTTTGTTGTTCAACCGTTAAAGTTGAAAAGTTCAAAGTAGTATCCGGATCAGTTGTTCCTGTTTTACAGGAATTTAGTGCAAAAAACATGGTAATTGCACTTGCAAAAAGATAAATAGTTTTTTTCATTTTGGAAAGTTTTTAATTGAATAAATTTAAATTAATTTTACAGCACAAATATACTATATTATTTTAATAGAAACAATAATTCACAAAAAAAACTGCTATAAATAGCAGTTTTTTTTAAATAATCAAAATGATGTCTAATTAAATTCGTTTCAAATTATTTGTTGTAATTTGTTCTTCCACAATTGCGTCAAGCACGGCGATAGCAGTCATATTCACGATATCACGCACCGAACTTTCGACATCCAAAATGTGAACCGGCTTATTCAATCCCATTTGAATTGGACCTATAGATTCAGCCAATCCCATTTCAATCAACATTTTATAAGCAACATTAGCTGAACTTAAATTCGGGAAGATAAGTGTATTCACATTTTTTCCTGCCAGTTTGGAGAATGGGAATTTCTTGTCGCGAAGTTCTTTGTTCAAAGCAAATGCAACTTGCATTTCTCCGTCCACAATCATTTCCGGATAAGTTTTGTGCAAAGTTTCAACTACCTGATGTACACTTGCAGGACTTCCTGTTTTGTCAGAACCAAAGTTAGAGTACGAAAGCATTGCCATTACCGGTTCATGGGCAAAAAATTTCACTGTATCGTGAGTTAGCTTAGCTACATCTATTAATGTTTCAGTAGTCGGGTGTCGATTGAATAGCGTATCGGCCAAAAAGTAAGTTCCTTTCTTGGTATTCATAATGTGCATGGCAGCCATATATTTCAAGCCTTTGCGCAATCCAATAACATCTTTAGCTGCCTGTATAGTATCGGCATATTTAGTATAAACACCAGTTATTAAGGCATCTGCTTCACCGATTTCCACCATCATCATGCCGAAATAGTTGCGCTCGTACATTTTTTCGTAGGCTTCATCAAAAGTCATACCCTCACGGCTGCGTTTTTCAGAAAGAATTTTTGCAAATCGGTTTCTTCTTCCTTCTTCTCTGTCGTGACGAAGGTTCACAATTTCAATCCCTGTCAAATCAATATCATTTTCAGCAGCAATATTACCAATTTTTTCTTCATTACCAATTAGGATAGGGAAACATATACCTTCTGCTAAAGCCATTTCAGCGGCTTTTATCATATTGATATGGTTTGATTCCGAGAATACAACACGTTTTGGAGACTGACGGGCTGCATCGTAGAAATGACGCAACATTTTATTGTCATGCCCCATCATTTCACGCAACTTATTATTATAACCCTCCCAATCAGTTATTTCTTTACGTGCCACACCCGACTTGATAGCCGCTTTAGCAACTGCAGGTGATACAATGGTCAACAATCGAGGATCAAGCGGTTTTGGAATAATATATTCACGTCCGAAACTTAATCGCTTGAGGTTATATGCAGCATTTACTACGTCAGGAACAGGTTGTTTAGTCAATTCTGCAATAGCAAGAACTGCAGCCAGTTTCATTTCTTCATTGATACATTTAGCTCGTACGTCCAATGCACCACGGAAAATATAAGGAAAACCTAATACATTATTAATCTGATTCGGATAATCGGATCTACCGGTTGCAAAAATAATATCCTGACGGGCTGACATAGCATCATCATACGAAATCTCAGGATTTGGATTTGCTAATGCAAAAACAATCGGATTAACATTCATCGAACGCACCATTTCTTTTGAAAGTACACCTGCTACTGATAATCCCAAAAATACATCCGAATCCTTAACAGCTTCAGCAAGTGTGGTAATGGTTCTGTCGGTTGCAAATGGTTTTTTGCGCGAATTCAAATCGGTACGTTGTTTATTAATAACGCCTTTTGAATCAACCATTACAATATTTTCGAGCTTTGCTCCCAACATCATATATAATTGTGTACATGAATTTGCAGCAGCTCCTGCACCATTCACCACAATTTTCACATCTTCAATCTTCTTACCAACCAACTCCAACGCATTAATCAATCCGGCCGACGAAATAATAGCAGTTCCGTGTTGGTCATCGTGCATCAATGGAATATCTAGTTCAGCTTTAAGGCGTTCTTCAATTTCAAAACATTCTGGAGCTTTAATATCTTCCAGGTTTATTCCTCCGAATGTTGGTGCGATAGCCTTCACTACCTGAATAAATTTCTCAGGATCTTTTTCATTTACTTCAATATCAAACACATCTATGCCTGCAAAAATCTTGAATAACAAGCCCTTACCTTCCATAACAGGTTTTCCTGCCATAGCACCTATATCACCCAAACCAAGAACAGCTGTACCGTTTGAGATTACAGCTACCAAATTACCTTTTGACGTGTATTCGTATGCAGCATTCGGATCTTTTTCTATTTCGAGACAAGGCTCAGCAACTCCCGGAGAATATGCCAGAGATAAATCACGTTGCGAACTATAAGGTTTAGTTGGAACAACCTCGATTTTTCCGGGTTTTCCTTGTGAATGATAGAGAAGTGCATCTTCCCGTGTTAACTTTGCCATAATTTTGTAAATTATTATTTATTGTATTTTTTGATGGATTGTTTTTGAAAAATTGACGCAAAAGTACAAAATATAATATCAATATGAAAGTAATTTAAAAGAAATAATTACATAAAAATTACTTTTCAAAATGATGGTCATCGTATTTTATTTTAAAATTGTGACCCCATAAGAATCCGTGACGGATAAACTCCTGAACAACAGGATGTGAAACATAAAATGTGCCATTTACAGTGGTATCCCGATGAGCTTCGAAAGGTCTGTCCTGTCGATATTCATATTCTTCCTTCCATCTTACAGGATTCAGAAACGGGTTAATGTCAATAGCCATTCCGATAGCATGCTTTGAAAAATTCTCGTCACGATAGCAAAAACTGTAAGTATTATTATCTTGCATCGACAAATCGTCGTGCCATCGATATTTGACAACTGGAATTGCATGATCAATTTCAAATTTTTCTTTCAACATAAATTGGAACATCTTTTTCAAATCCCCGGCAATCTTTTTATTTGTCAGTACCTGACCTTTATGTATCTTGTTATCAACAGAATAATACATTATATCAATCAATTCTAATTGGTTTATTATTTCCTTTGAAGCTCTCGAACCATATACTGCTTGCTGAAAACTATAGTTACAATCAACAATAACAGTATCTTTTTCAGGACTTTCGTCTATATTTTGGGGCGTTAGCTTAGTTGATTTATCAGTTTGACCTGATTGACATGAAATTATGCTTAGCAAAATGATTAAATAGCTAAATTTCAGAAATTTATATCGCATTAATTTTAAATTTTTAAATCACACAAAGTTACTCAATAATATGTTATGAATATTCAATTCTACTAAAGTAATTTTGAATTGTTGATATTAGTTTAACAACAGATATAAATTTAATTGAAGAATTTTGTACAATTTTTATTGTAACTTTGCGATAGAATAAATTATCCTATTTGATGCGCCTAATATCCCTGTCTTTAATTAATTACAAAAATATTGCTGAAGCCGATTTGGTATTCTCGCCGAAAATCAATTGCTTTATTGGCAATAATGGGATGGGGAAAACAAATATTCTGGATGCAATCTATTTCCTATCCTTTTGTAAAAGCCATTCAAACCTTATTGACTCACAAAATATACGTCACAACGAAGATTTTTGCGTACTTCAGGCCAAATATGCCTTTGATGATAAAATTGAAGAAATATATTGTGGAATTAAAAACAAACAAAAAAAGCAATTTAAGCGCAACAAAAAAGAGTATGAACGACTCTCAGACCACATTGGACTACTTCCACTCGTTATGGTTTCGCCCGACGATTCAGTTTTGATTTCAGAAGGCAGCGATGAACGAAGAAAATTTATTGATGGTGTAATATCTCAATTCAACAAAACTTATCTCAGCAATCTACTGAATTATAATAATGCCTTAAAGCAGCGGAATGCAATTCTGAAAGCCGAACAACCGGTTGACCCCACCATTTTGGATATATGGGAAGATCAAATGGCAACTTATGGAAATTACATCTATGCGCAGCGCCGTAGGTTTATCGATGAATTTGTACCCGTTTTTCAGGATTTTTATTCAAGAATTTGTGGCGGAAATGAGCAAATAGACCTTTTTTATAAGTCGCAACACGATGAACATGATATAAAACAGCGAATGATTGAAACCCGCGAGCGGGATTTTTTACTTGGTTATTCAACTCAGGGAATTCACAAAGATGAACTTGAAATGCTGTTGAATGGATATCCTATTAAACGTGTTGGCTCTCAGGGTCAAAACAAAACTTACTTAATTTCATTGAAACTTGCCCAATTTGATTTTCTAAAACGCACACATAATTTATCACCTCTTCTACTTCTTGATGATATTTTTGACAAACTTGATTCAAACAGAGTAAAAAAAATAGTTGAACTGGTTTCCGGTGAAACTTTTGGTCAAATATTCATTACCGATACTAACCGCGAGCATTTAGATTTAATTCTTCAGCAACTATCACAGGATTCTGCAATTTTCCAGGTTGAAAATGGTCAAATTTCGCATTAATTCCTTTCATATTGTCAAATAAATAATTTTTTTGCGATATTTATTCTCAAT
>CAIKVR010000217.1 GCA_903830915.1 uncultured Bacteroidales bacterium | reverse complement strand
GGTATTAGGGGCAAAACCATGTCCTATTCAAATTCCAATCGGTGCTGAAGAAAAATTCAAAGGCGTTATCGATTTAGTGAAGATGAAAGCCATTCTTTGGCACGATGAATCGATGGGTGCTCAATATGATGTGGAAGAAATTCCGGCAGACTTATTGGAAGAAGCTCAGGAATGGAGAGATAAAATGCTCGAAATCGTTGCTGAATATGATGATGTTTTGATGGAAAAATACTTTGATGATCCTACTACTATTACAGTAGAAGAAATTCAGGTAGCTATCCGCAAAGCCACACTTTCAATGGAAATTAATCCAATTATTTGTGGTTCTGCATTTAAAAATAAAGGTGTACAGACAATGCTTGATGCAGTTTGTGCTTACCTGCCAAGTCCGTTAGACACTCCTGAAACTATTGGTTACGATCCCCGTGATCCTGAAAAACAAGTTGTTCGTCATCCGGATGCTAAAGAACCTTTATGCGCATTAGCGTTTAAGATTGCTACCGATCCTTATGTAGGTCGTTTGTGTTTTTTCAGAGTTTACTCAGGTCAACTTCCTGCAGGTTCGTATATTTATAATACACGTACTGAAAAGAAAGAACGTATTTCACGTATTTTCCAAATGCACTCCAACAAACAAAATCCGGTTGAATTAATTTCAGCAGGTGATATTGGTGCCGGAGTTGGATTTAAAGATATTCGTACAGGTGACACATTGTGTGATGAAAATCATCCAATCACCTTAGAATCAATGGATTTTCCATTACCTGTTATTGGTATTTCTATTGAGCCTAAAACTCAAAAAGATTTAGATAAATTGGGTATCGGTTTAGGTAAACTGGCTGAAGAAGATCCAACATTTACTGTTCATACTGAAGAACAATCAGGTCAGACTATTATTAGTGGTATGGGTGAGCTTCACCTAGAAATCATTATCGACCGTCTGAAACGTGAATTCAAAGTAGAATGTAATCAGGGTCGTCCTCAGGTTTCTTACAAAGAAGCAATTACTCAGACTGTTCAGTTACGCGAAACGTATAAGAAACAATCGGGTGGTCGCGGAAAGTTTGCCGACATGATAGTAAAAGTTGAACCAAGAGATAAAGATTTTGAAGGTGGAAGTCTTCAATTCGTTGACATGGTAAAAGGTGGTAACATTCCTAAAGAATTTATCCCTTCTATCCAGAAAGGTTTTGCTGCTGCCATGAAAAATGGTGTATTAGCAGGTTTCCCATTGGATAGTCTGAAAGTAACTGTATTAGATGGTTCATTCCACGCAGTCGATTCTGATCAGTTATCATTCGAAATTTGTGCTTCGATTGCTTATAAATCAGCTTGTGCAAAAGCTAAACCGGTATTGTTGGAACCAATCATGAAAATGGAGGTTGTTACACCGGAAGAAAGCATGGGTGACGTTATTGGTGACTTAAACAAACGTCGCGGACAGGTTGAAGGTATGGAATCAAGCCGTACAGGAGCACGTATCGTAAAAGCTAAAGTGCCACTTTCCGAAACATTCGGATATGTAACTGCTTTGCGTACTATTTCATCGGGTCGTGCAACTTCTACTATGGAATTTGATCACTATGCCGAAGTAACTAATGCAATTGCGAAAGTGGTTGTGGCAGAAGCTAAAGGTAAGGTAGAATTACTGTAATAGTTTATAGTCGGCAGTTTAAAGTCGGCAGAAAAAGAAAAAAACGAAAATTGTTGAGTCACCCGATAGTGAATGACTCTTATCGGGAGATTCAAACAGTTTAAAAACAAATAAATAAAAAACGACAATGAGTCAAAAAATCAGAATTAAATTAAAATCTTACGATCACAACTTGGTTGACAAGTCGGCTGAAAAAATCGTAAAAACAGTAAAAGCTACCGGTGCAGTAGTTAGTGGTCCAATTCCATTACCAACTCACAAACGTATCTTCACTGTAAACCGTGCTACTTTCGTAAACAAAAAATCACGCGAGCAATTCGAACTTTGTTCTTACAAACGCCTGATTGACATTTACAGCTCAACCAGCAAAACTGTTGATGCCTTAATGAAACTTGAATTACCAAGTGGAGTAGAAGTAGAAATCAAAGTGTGACCCCCTGCCCCCAAAAGGGGGTTAAGGAAACAATATAATAAATAGTATTAAAACAAAAGCCGATCCCCCTTTAGGGGTTAGGGGTAAATTATTAATTGAAATGCCAGGATTATTAGGAAAAAAAATCGGAATGACATCCGTTTTCAGCGCCGACGGTAAAAATGTACCGTGCACTGTTATCGAAGCAGGTCCTTGTGTTGTTACTCAAATCAAAACTGTAGAAACTGACGGTTACG
>CAIKVR010000216.1 GCA_903830915.1 uncultured Bacteroidales bacterium | reverse complement strand
TTTCAAAAATAAAGAAGAATACTTATTCAACTGAAAACCAGTCCAAATACTATATTGACGATTATTTTTAAACAGTTTATAAATCTTTGGGGGTTAATTCTGCTTGGAGTTATAGGGTTTTTAGGTTACAAACTTTATGTAATTAAATTCAGAAGTAACAATAATCAATAAAAACGTTGAAAAAAAACGTAGCGGAACCGAAAAGCTTAAAGAGTAGGGTATATAATTAATAAATAAAAACATGAAAAGAATTTTTAAAACAGTATCGTTTATTGCTATCGCTTTTATTTTAACAGGTTGTGCTTCAATAGTTAGTTCAAGTTCATGGCCATTAACCGTAAAAACAAATCCGGTTGGGGCAAATTTACAAATCACAAACAGGCATGGTATCTCTGTGTTTAATGGACAGACTCCGGCCACTATATTATTGAAATCAGGGTCGGGATTCTTTACAAGTGAATCATATACTCTGAAATTAACCGTGGATGGGTATGTTGAAAAAACTATTCCTGTAAATTGCACACTTAATGGATGGTATTTGGGTAATATCATTTTTGGCGGATTAATCGGAATTTTGATTGTAGACCCAGCTACAGGTGCTATGTACAAGTTAGAGACTAATTATATTGACGAAAATCTGGAAAAAATTTCAAATGGTTCAACATCAAACAAAGAACAAACATTAAAAATTATGAGTATAAATGATATTTCTCAAGGCATGCGGGATCATTTGGTAAGTATCAAATAGGGAATAAAGAATGTACAACCCACCTCCCCATGCTGCCGCACGATTCTTGACAAGTCAAGCGGCAAAGCCGAGCGGCATCGTGTGGCAGGTAAGCAATTAAACAGCAGAACAATATGTGTTTACAAATATGCAATTTATTATGCAGGAGAAAATGGTTATTGGATATTGTGTTGATTTAATGTAGTTGCCACACGATGCCGCTCGACTTGTCAAGAATCGTGCGGCAACGGGGGGAGGTGGGTGTAAGCGTAAAAATGAAAAAAGATTTATACTTACATAAAACTAAAAGCAGAAAATCGACTTTTTTATTTCACGACAAAACATGACAAAGAAAAAAGAAACGCTTCGCGTGGAGAGCAAAAATTAAAAGGAGACTGTATTAAAGGTTCGGGGTTATTCCGAATATACAGAAACTAAAAACGACTATTGAATATCAAAACGAATTTTGGTTTTGAGACAGATTATTAGAAACAAACAAAAATCAAATTATGAGAAATTTCAGATTCTTCACACAAAAAGTTCTAGTACTATGCTTATTAGTAGTAGTTATTATTGAGATTATACAGAAACAAAATCCCTTTGGATTATTGACTTTTATATGTTTAGTAGTGATTTTTCTTATTGAATCAACCTACTATATTATTGAAAACACAAACAAAGAAATTCAAATCTTTAATACTGGTAATAAATCACAACACAGAAAGAATTCAATCATTTTAATTTCATTTAGTTTACTCGTAATTTTTGGTCGTTGTTATGATGAGGGATTTATACTTTTTTCAAATCTATCAATGACAATGTTTTTAATTTTGGGTTTGCGTGGATTATTGTTTACAAATCAGACTGTTGAATCAATAAGATTGTTTAAACAAGGTATCGAATATGGATTTTGGACAAGATTTGTGAGTTGGAATAAGATACAAACATATTCAACTGAATCTAATTGCGTAGAAATATATCTTGACAAAAAACAAATAATATTGAGATTTGCTAATCCAAATGATTTGACAGCATTTGTTGACATTTTAAAAACAAAGAACATAAAACGAAACGCCTAATACACGCCTATGCTGCCGCACGATTCTTGACAAGTCAAGCGGCAAAGTCGAGCGGCATCGTGTGGCAGGTAAGCAAGTAAACTGTAGAACAATATGTGTTTACAGATGTGCAATTTATTATGCAGGAAAATTGGGTAATGGATATTGTGTTGATTTAATGTAGTTGCCACACGATTTAATCCTGCGGTAGCAGTATGATATCATTGAAATTGATAGGAATTAGTCCATTGTTACAAACAAATAACCATTAACCTCTAGTTGTGCAAACGAGGGAGAGAGTGGGGCAAAAACAACAGAGAAATAACAAAAAATACAAACAAAAATGAAACAAAAATGAAAAAGAACATTTATTTAATCTTACTTTGTCTATTATCTTTTGTAAGTTGCGGTAAAACGAATGAACCCGATGCGACTGTTAAGAATGAGCTAAAAATAAAGGTTTACAGTACAGCAACCTGGAATTCTACAACTAACAAGTTGGACACGGTTGTTGGTGCAACTGTCAATTTAATATCTGACTCAGCTACCGTGTCAGCAGTAACAGACAACAATGGTTTCGCTACTTTTAGTGGAGTAAAAGAAAAAAAATATTACCTGGTTGCTTCGAAAGGAGACTTGAGTAATCTGACAAATAAAACTACATTAAACAACAAAATAGTTGGAAACCTAATTATTGGAGTTTATAGTTCTCAAGCAGATATTGCAAGTTCTGCAGCTAATTCAAATGCAGTTGTTGGAGGTTCTAAACTTGCGGATGTGAATGGCGATGGCATAATTAACGCCAATGATAAAGTACAAGGAAATTATTTGAAATTCGAATTTCAATACAAGGACATAAATGCAGATGGAGTAATTGATGTAAAAGACTTATTGAATGGAAGTTTAGTTCAAATTGACAATCAAGTTGCAAAAACTATTTTTATAGGAAAATAATTTTTCCTATAAATAAATAGAAAAAAGAAGATATGAAGAAAATTTTAATCACTGGTGCAACAGGGAATGTAGGATTTGAGGTAATTCGGTTCCTGGAAAAAAATGAAACCCCGAATACAATAATTGCAGGTGTAAGAAACATTGAAAAAGCTAAAAAACTATTTAAAGACTTCCCAAAAATTGACTTAGTGAGTTTTGACTTTGAACAACCGGAAACTTTTGATAATGCATTAAAAGGTATTGATACTATATTTCTACTCAGACCACCTCATATCTCTGACATTGAGAAATACTTTAGACCATTAATTCAAAAAATTAAAGACCATAAAATAAATGAAGTTGTGTTTTTGTCAGTACAAGGAGCTGAGAAAAGCAAAGTGATACCACATAACAAAATTGAAAAACTAATTCAAAAATATAAGCTGGATTTTATTTTTTTAAGACCAAGTTATTTCATGCAAAATCTAACCACAACTTTGCTAGAAGACATAAAAACAAAAAGACAAATAATCTTACCATCGGGGAAAGCGAAATTTAACTGGATAGACATTGAAAATATCGGAGAGACATCTGCTGTTTTACTGGAAAGATTTTCGGATTACAGAAATCTAACAATTGAACTAACAGGAAACGAGAACTTAGACTTTTTTAAAGTTGTTGACTTAATTAATACATCAATTAAAAGATCCATTAGTTTTTCAAGTGTAAGTCCATTTGAATTTTATATGATTAAGAGAAAAGAAGGGATGATTAAAGGAATGATTCTGGTAATGATAATGTTACATTTTCTCCCCAGATTTCAAAAGGAACCAGTTATCTCAGATAATTACGAAAAAATTACCGGAAAGAAATCTATAGGTCTAATTGAATTTATAGAAAGAGAGAAAATTAAATTTCAATGAAATGGAGAAATTCACAACCCTGTATACACTTTGTATGTTTATTGACTGAAGACCCCGTAAAGACGTGGCAAGAAGTGCATTGGTAGGCTTTTCTACCTCATTTACTTGTCTCAGTGCAACTTTGAAAGCTCCCAACGCTAACTTGCGTACAAATGCTCTATCCTATCAGATACATGTATTGGATAACCAAAACATACTTTATCAGAACCTTTGCAAAAATTCACTCAAATTAGTATCACGATCCAAATCAAATTTTTTACGAAGCCGATAACGGTTTGTTTCCACACTTCGCACCGACATATTAAGCAAGGGTGCAATATCTTTCGACGATAAGTCCATTTTCAGGTAAGCACATAGTTTTTTGTCGCTGGTGTTTAGTTCGGGATACATTTCGCCTAAACGTTTCAGATAGTTTTCATAAACCAAATCGAAGTTTTCTTCAAATTTTTTCCAGTTATTATCATTTTCAATGTTTTGACGGATATGGCGTTCCAGTCTGTTTAAGCGGGATAAAACTCCGTTGGAATCAGAGTTGTTTTTTAATTCATGACTTGCCTTGGTTATAGTGTCCATGATTTCAAGCAGCATTTCGTTTTTCCGAATCAGGTTCATGGTGGAGTTAGCCAGTTCCTGCGATTTATGTCGTAATTCATACTGTAATTGTTGATTTTTCAGTTCTTTGATTTCTTTTTTCTTTTCGGTTGTTTCGGCTTCAAAATGTTTTTTCTGTTCATTCAACTCTATTTCCTTGCGTTTTTCCATGTCTTTCGCACCTTTTTTCGATTGATAGTTTACGAATAAAACAATAGCTGTAAGAATCATGATTAAAAGTATAGCATAAATAATCAATGCTAACTGGCTTTCGTACCAGGCAGGCAATACATCAAAAGAATAACTGAAACTGGCTTCTTTCGATTCCAAAATATCTCTTGCCCGCACTTTGAATGTATAATGTCCTTTGGGTAACTGAGTATATTCTTTCGAATTATTGGAGCTAAATTCTGACCAGTTATCATCAAAATTTTCAAGCATGTAACTGTATTGTACCAATCCTTCATTACGATACTCCGGCGCAATAAATTCAAAACGCAATGAATTTTGATTGTGTGAAAATTTAGTTTTTAGTTGGGGGTTTCCGGTTGGTTTATTGTCATCGGTAGGAACTGCCCGGTTGTTGGATACAATAATATTATCCAGAAAAACCTTGAATGTATTTTTGGTTGAACTTCCCCTACGTGTGTCAATGCAACTGAAACCATCTTCTGTGCTTAGAATAAGTATATTGCTGTCAATAAAATTAAAATGTTCAAACCCGGTAATAATTTTTGGTTGTAGAATCCGATACGTCAATGAATCCATGCTAAAAGTGTTATTGGCATTTTTCTTGGCCAATCCGATAAACCGTCCCGAAACAAACCACACATCTCCGTTGCCACTTTCGTGCAAACGCATGAAGTTTGGGACAGTTTTAAACAGGCTATTCCATGCTGTATATGGATCGATTCTGTTTTTGTTCCGATTGAAAACATAAAAACCCCGTTCAGATGAAAAAATCAGTTTATTGTTTATTCTGAATACTGTATTACTTTGGTTTGCCGGAAATCCTTTTTTGTTATACAATTCTACCCTGGTTATACTATCCATACCCGCGTTGAAATGCAACCTGAACATTCCTTTTTGCCAATGACTAAACCATACTGCCCCATCGGTATCTTCCTCGAACATTGGACTCGATTCAGCAAACTTACCTTTGATGAAATGGGATAATTTCCAGCTCCTAGCGGTTTTTTTTAGAATAAACAAACCTTGGTATGAACATCCCATTATTAAATCCGGGTGAAGTTTCAATGGTTTAAAATTCCATGTGCCGGGTAAGCCTTCGATACGTTCAGTCCGACCTTCATTAATGATAAAAGCACCCTGATCGTCGCCACAGAAAATAGTGCCATCAATTTCGGTCAAACACCATATTTGCCCTTCCATCCCTTTCACCAGTTTAGGCTGAATTGAGAATGGACTGTTTGACAAAGGGAAAGCAGTAGAGTAAAGTCCCTGATTTGTTCCCATATATAAGGTGTTGTTTTTTAGTAATGATGTGTAACCTGTGCCATAGGGATTATTATTCCCAAATAAGTTTTGTATAGGACTGTTTAGCATTACATAATCAATTCCTTTATCTAGTCCAAGCCACAAATTCTTCTGATTATCAAAGGCTACACTTAATACCGTATTATTTTGAAGCCCCGTGAAGGTATTTACATAGGTTACTTTACGATCGTTGAGATTTAAAACAGCAATGCCGCGTTGCACCGTTCCGAAAACCAATTGATTGGCGTTTCTGGTAGCACAGAATACCTGATTTTGTTTTAAAAAATCATCGATGCCAGTATTGTAAGGTAATAAAGTACTTCCATTAAACAGAAAAACCCCATTAAAGCTGGTTATAAATAATATATTATCACCTTCAAGTGCAATGATTGAACACACTTTCTTGTTCAATAGAATATCAGAACCCGGAACTTTAATAAATAAATTTCCATTCAGCATAAATACACCACTTTGTTCACTGGTAATGAATAAAATATTGTGTATAAAAGCAGATGTATTTATTTTTGAATGAAAAGGATAACGAATTATGTTTTTTCCATCGTATTGATATACAGTTTTGTCTCCCTGAAAATAAATTTTATTGTTCCCCGCCTGAATTTTATACAGTTCATTGGATTCTTGCTTATTAATATTGAGTTTTGAAACTAATGAATGGTATATAAGCTGACCGTTCAGCTCTTTTTGGTAGTATCCAAATTCATTAAAAGTGGATGCGTAAAACCGTCCATCTTTTGTATGTAGCAACGAACGCACATTCGTATTGTTTTTAATTGGGAAAGTTGCCCAGCTCCTTCCATCAAACTTCAATAAACCGTTATTATTTGCAAAATACACAGAGTTTTGATTGTCTTGTACAATTGCCCAGTTTTGTGTTCCTGATTTATAATTTTCCCTGTAAAAATTTCGGACTAAAGGATAATTTGCATAACCCGATATACAATAAATAATGATAATAGTTGATAGAATAATTCGTTTCATTTTGTTTTTATAGTAAAAGTTTACTTTTTATTTTTTTAATGCTCAATTTTACCACATTTAATTGAGTAGAATTTGGTATGGAAATATGTTATACAACACATATTGAATTAAAGTACAGTATTTCAACAATATAATAAATTAATTGATGTGTTTTTGAGTAATGATTTAGTGGTTGATGCGTATTTTTGTGAAGAAAAAAAATAGGTTATTAAACGAATACCCTCTACATTTGCAATGTTCATATTAAGCAATTTATTTTAATTCGTAATTATATAAATCTTTTAATGATATAGCAGCTAAACTTACATCTAAAAAATTATATTATGGAGAAAACACACTACAAAGTAGCTGAAAAAGATATGGTTCCATTTAATCAAAAAATTGCATTTGGATCAGGTCATTTAGCAAATCAATTATTTCCAGCTGCACTGGGAGTTTTTATGATTGTTTTGGTCTTATCATTAAAAATGAATCCGGCATTAGCTGGCTTATTAGCGGCTATTCCAAGAATATTAGATGCTGTTTTAGATCCGATTATGGGATTCGTTTCGGATAATACGGTGTCTAAATGGGGAAGACGTAAACCCTACATTTTTCTTGGTGCAATAATCACCGGATTTGTATTTATGATTATGTGGCAGTTGTACCCTGAACATACTGAAATGTTCAATTTTTTATATTTTCTAATTACTTCTTTATTCTTTTATGTTGGTTATACCATTTTTGCTGCTCCACTAATTGGACTAGGTTATGAAATGACACCTGACTATAATGAAAGAACAAGATTAATGGCAATTTCTCAATTTATGGGACAAATTGCCTGGATGATTGCTCCCTGGTTTTGGGTATTAATTTACAATAAACACCTTTATGCTACCGCTCCTGAAGGTGCACGCAACCTATCCATGTGGGTTGGTGGTTTGTGTTTGGTATTAGGAGTTATGCCTGCATTGTTTTGTAAGGAAATTGACCAAACTCACTTAACCGATAGAGCTACTTTATCAGCTAAAGAGTTTATAAACAACATGAAGTCGCTTTTTAAAAGCATGAAACAAATCGTTATAAATAAGTCGTTTTTAAGATTATGTGGCTCAACATTTTTGATATTTAATGGATTTCAAACCATAGCTCAGTTCGCATTTTTTATCATCATTTTTTATTTATTTAAAGGCGATACAGCAGCTTGTGGAACATGGCCTGCATGGTTTGGTACTGTAAGTGCTATCTGTACTGCATTTTTGGTAATTCCTATCATTACATTTATTTCGACTAAAGTTGGTAAGAAAAACGCTTTTGTAATTTCTACTGTAATATCCATTGTTGGTTATTCTCTAAAATGGTGGGCGTTTAGTCCGGCTAATCCATGGTTAATGTTTTTACCACTACCATTAATTTCTTTTGGAATTGGAGGATTATTTACTTTAATGATGTCAATGACGGCAGATGTTTGCGATTTGGATGAATTAGAAAACGGTATGCCACGTAAAGAAGCAACATTTGGAGCTGTATATTGGTGGATGGTGAAATTAGGTACTGCCATGGCATTACTTCTAAGCGGATTAGTATTAAATATGGTTGGGTTTAATCAGAATGCAACTGTTCAAACCCTGGATACTCTTACGAAACTTAGATTGGCTGATATTTTAATCCCTTCTATTACAGGTATTCTGGCGATAATAGTTATGTGGAAATATGATATAACTGAACAAAAAGCAAACGAAATACGAAAAACTTTAGTTGAACGTAGAGGTGAATTATAATTGGAAATTTATCATTAATCATTAAATATATGTCAGTCAGACCAGGAAAAACATTGTCGTTGGCAAAAATCTCTGAAGTGGATTTAGCGAACAAAACACCAGAAGATTTACATGATTTATTTATCAAAGTATTAAATGATGGTATGCACGGACTATGCTTTAGTGCCTACGAAGAAGGGCAAAAGCCAGGTGATTTACTATCTGAAGAACAAATCAGAAGAAGGATGAAAATAATACAGCCATACACAAAGTGGATTCGTTCTTTTTCGTGTATTGAAGGTAATGAGTTAATCCCTAAAATAGCAAATGAGTTTGGAATTAAAACATTAGTTGGTGCATGGCTTGGTAAAGATGCAGATATTAACAAACAAGAAATAGCTGGTTTAATTGAATTGGCCAACGAAGGTTATGTAGATATTGCTGCCGTTGGAAACGAAGTATTATATCGTGAAGATATGACTGAAGATGAACTTTTAGAAACCATTTTACGCGTAAAACAAGCAATTCCCGGAATACCCGTAGGATATGTTGATGCGTATTACGAATTTGCAACCCGACCCAAAATTACTGAAGTTTGTGATGTTATTCTAGCTAACTGCTATCCATTTTGGGAATGTTGCCATGCCGATTATTCCTTGATGTATATGAAAGAAATGTTTTTTCAGGCTGTGTCAGCAGGGGGTGGCGATAAACATGTAATTATTACTGAGACCGGATGGCCGGGTAAGGGTGAAGATTATAAAGGTGCACTGCCTTCGCATGAAAATGCATTGAAATATTTTCTCAATACACAATTATGGTCAAAAGAAGAAGATATAGATATATTTTACTTTACTTCATTTGACGAATCTTGGAAAGTTGGTGCTGAAGGAGATGTGGGGGCTTATTGGGGAATCTGGGATAAAAATGATAATCTTAAATATTAGTGCTTTGTGATAGTTAATCTTAAATTTATATATTGAGTAACCAATTAATGAAAATAGTATGAAAAAAATCCTATTAACGCTAATTTTTTTCTTGTCTTTAACCAGTATTTTCGCTCAGACGGATAAAATTTCTATTATCAACAACAATGATGGAGCTAAATTATTAGTAAACGGCAACAGTTTTATGATTAATGGTATGAATTGGGATTATTTTCCCATTGGTACTAATTATAATTATAGTTTGTGGAAACAATCGGACGATGTAATAAAAGCAGCGCTCGATATAGAAATGACACTTCTGAAAAATATGGGAGTAAACGCAATACGACAGTATGCTGGTGTTCAACCCAAATGGATTCAGTACATTTACGAAAAATATGGAATTTACACCGTGTTGAATCACACCTTTGGCCGGTATGGACTGACATTGGATGGTGTATGGGCTGCTAATACCGATTATTCCGACCCTCGCGTTCACAAAATACTTCTGAAAGAGGTGAAACAAATGGTGGAAAATTACAAAAATGTACCCGGAGTGTTGATGTATATGCTTGGTAACGAAAATGATTACGGTCTTTTTTGGGAAGGTGCCGAAACCGAAAACATCCCTATGGAAGATCGGAAATCAACTCATAAAGCCCTGGCATTGTACCAACTGTTTGAAGAAGCTTTTGTTGAAATTAAGAAAATAGACAGCTCTCACCCCACAGCAATGTGTAACGGCGAAGTGTTATTTATTGATATCATTGCAAAAGAATGTCCTGACATGGATATTTTTAGTATCAATTGTTATCGTGGAAAATCATTTGGAGATATTTTTGAAAAGGTAAAGAAAGTACTTAATAAACCTATGTTTTTCAGCGAATTTGGATCTGATGCATATAATTCGATTGAAAATGCCGAAGATCAAAAAGACCAGGCTGAATACGATTTAAATAACTGGAAAGAAATATACCAAAATGCTGCAGGAATGGGCAAAGCTGGTAATTCGTTGGGTGGTTTTACGTTTCAGTTCTGCGATGGGTGGTGGAAATATAAACAAACAGCCGACTTAGAAGTTCACAACACCAATGCCTCGTGGTCGAATGGAGGATATCAATTTGACTTTAAATCGGGTGTAAATAATATGAATGAAGAATGGTTTGGTATTTGTGCAAAAGGTGCTACTACCGAACGAGGAATTTATCAACTTTATCCACGTGCTGCCTATTACGCCTTGAAGGAAGCATATAAATTCAATCCTTATGCCAATGGAGCAACTCCCAAAAAACTCGAAAGCCATTTTGCAGCAATAAATATAGCCGGAGCAGTTCTTCAAGCCCGGGGTGATGCTGCTTCATTAAATAGTGAGGGATCAAAAACTATTAGTGTAGGATTGCGTGCAGAGATTACGACTTTTAATACCGGTGGAAATTTAATTACAACCGGCAATAATAATTTAATAGTTGACCCTTCAAAAACCTCCTACCCTGATAAACTTGGTTTCGATCACATGGAGTCATATTATCTAAATGTTGATGTAAAACCATCAGGAAATGTTCATGCAAATGTATCAGTCAACATACTGGGCAATGTGGCGGGCAATCCAATTGATGAGGTATTTTATGAAAACCGTGGACGCTCAAACCCGGTAACTGTTAATGGTACAACTTACGATTTATCTGGGGCAGAACGTGTAAAAGTTTATAGCGCAAAATTCGACTGGGATGATAAGTGGTTTACACTCGCTGGCTTCTATCGTACCGGACATTATCACTGGGGATACGATGGCGACTTTTTTGGTCTGTATCGTGAAGCCAACTATGGTCCAAATATGGATATTTATCAGGGTAATGCTCCCTTTGGTTTTGAAGTAAATTGCAAGAAAGAACTAAATGGCCTTACATTGGCATTTGGACCGGAGTTATGGTGGGGTGCAAATCCGGCTGTTATGGCTAAATATTACCGTGAGATATTGGGCTTTACTACTTCACTAATGTATCAGGAAGATATTGATCAACTTAAAAGTACTACCAGTTCAAATGTGTTACCTACACCAAAAACACGAAAAACTACTTTTTATGTGAAACGAAAATTTGGACCAGTTGGAATTGAATTAGGCGGAATATGGGCAGGATCGCCCCTTGTTGGGAGGTCGTTCCAACTAGTTGATGTTGAAAACTCGAAAGTGTATGCGGATAACATAAATTTAAAAGACACCTGGGGTGGAAAAGGAAAAATCACTCTTCAGGTAGGCCCATTAAATTGGTACGCTCAGGGCGCTGCCATGGGATTAGTTGCAGAAGCAGGACCGGATGCCACTAAAACATTTACCGGATGGCGGCTTAAGGATAGTGGAAGTGGTAATCAATACAATTTTCTTTCCGGTTTGGCTTACTCTATAGGCGATTTGCAAATTGCTCCTAATTTCTTGTGGCAAAAACCAATCATAGGCCCAATACCAACCGGAATTGTGGATAAAGACACTAAATTAACTGCAACACCCCGCAATATTCTTAACGACCCATTCGTGGTACGTGCTAATCGTGAAACCGTAGCCGGCGAATTGCTTCTTACCTACGACCCAACACCTGCTACATGGATGTATGAGTGGGATAACGATATGGCTGAAGATGCTCCATTTGCTTGCAATGTAGATTTTGTATATCGTCATTTACCAACTACCATGGATGCTACTATTGGTTTTATGGCCGACCGTACCCGCTTTGTATTCAATGGTGCTCCGGCAGCTCATGACCTTTGGGAAACAAATATCCATATTGTGTCCAAACTTACTTCAGAATTTGGTTTAATTGCCAATCTACTCACCGGTAATGGTCAAGCAAATGGTACCGATGCGCGGATTATTCAACGCTACAGCGGCGATTTAACCATGATTTATAAAAAAATCAAACTTCTAGGTTCATGCAAAGTGAACGATTGGGGACCTTATGACTACCACAGAGATTACAACATCACTTATCCACTCCAGTTGGTGGCCGATTTATCTACTTCAGCAAGTAAAGCAACCTGGTTTATTTTACCCGATACTCGTCTAGGAATACGTGCTACCTGGCGTGCATTAGACCAATACTCTTCACGATATTGTCCAACAACAAGTATTGACAACTCGGGTAAAGTGGTTGCAAATCCTTATGCAAAGGGTTATGGTTATGGTAACGAATGGGAAATACGAACATATGTACATTTTAATATTGGAAAATAAAGCCCATAATCCATTAGGATAAGACAAATAATCAAAAATATTAATAGTTATGAAAAAAAATAAATTGACTATAAAAATGCTGCTCGGAGTGTTTTTTGCTCTAATGCTGGTAAACTGTAGCGAACGCGATTTAACTCAAATTCAACAAGCCGCTAATACAAATACACTAGGTGATGTATTTATTGATGGATTTAGTTCAGGTATGGATTGGGGTCCATTTAGCGATGGTTATGCAAAAGCAACTGTATTAAATTCTGATGCAGAAGTAAAATACTCAGGAAAGGCATCGTTACGAATTGATGTACCAAACTCCAATGACCCGAATGGTTCTTATGCCGGTGGAATACTTCATGTACCCGGAACAGGACGTAATTTAACGGGTTACGATGCACTCACTTTTTATGCAAAAGCATCAGCAGGAGCATCCATCGAAATTGGTTTTGGACTTAGTTCGTATGGTAGCAAATACAAGGTTACTATAAACGGACTAAAATTATCCAATTCATGGACAAAATACACATTACCCATTCCAAACTCTGCAAAACTCACCAACGAACATGGTTTACTTTATTTTGCAGCTAATCCAATAAACGGAAATGGCTACTCAATATGGTTGGACGATGTAAAATTTGAGAAATTGGGCACTGTTTCGCATCCTGCAATTAAGGATTCTACTATTACTTGTTTTGGCGGTAAGTCTACAATGGGTAATCTAATTGAATCTTTTAGCTTGCCTAATGGTGACATTCAAAAAATGGTTGTTGCTTCCTCATACTTTAATTTTGTATCAAATAACACCGCTGTAGCTACTTATGCTAACGATACAATAAATGTACTGGGAGCAGGTACTGCTAAGATAACTGCTAATGAGGCTACTGGAGGTTTAACTATAAAATCGTATGGTTTGCCCATTGCACCAACAGCTAATGCAAGTAATGTAATTTCTTTATATTCAGACGTATATACTAATAGTACCAAAACAGATATTTATACTATTTGGCTTCCATATCAAACCACTGTTGTTGCGGAAGTGAAATCCGGTAGCGAAAAAATAATTCATTACACAAAGTTTAATTTTGTTCCAGTTATTTTAACAGGAACACTTGATATAACCGGTATGACTTCATTGCATCTCGATATATTTACTACCAATACTGTCATTGCAAATACAAAATTTGAAGTACAGATTAAAGATTTTGGAACAAATGGGACGGAAGATACCAGTGATCCATCTTCCAATATTGTTGTAACAATGGCTTCAAACCCCAAATTCTTAACCAGCTCATGGGTATCAGTTGAAGTTCCACTTCCAAGTACAAAAGCACATATAGGTTGGATTTGTTTTAAAAACGATGATGTTTTGGCTGCTAATGGTGGTTTGACAGACGTATTTGTCGATAATGTCTATTTTCATAAATAAAAATTTCCTATACATCAATTTGTAAATCATTAAAAATCAACAGTTATGAAAATAATAATTAATATATTAGTTGTAATTTCATTAATATCGGTGGCTTTCTTAGTAAGTTGTACCGATTCCACCCAAATCAAACAACGTAGTTGGAAAATAGTATGGCAAGATGAATTTAACTCTATTCCTGCCGATAGTTTGCCCGATGCTACAAAATGGAACATACGAGAAGGAGGCGATGGATGGGGCAATCAGGAAAAAGAGTTTTACACTAAACGTAAGAAAAACGTTAGTATTGACTCTGTGAATGGTGTTGGTTGCCTGAAACTGACCGTTCGTGCCGAAAGTTATAGTGGCTCAGGATGGACTTCCGGAAGAATTGATTCAAAGGGTAAGTATGAACCACAATACGGATTGATAATTGCCCGCATTAAACTGCCTTATGGAACAGGCTTGTGGCCTGCTTTCTGGATGTTGGGAGCTAATATTGATAGCAAAACATGGCCTCAATGTGGAGAAGTTGATATCATGGAATACAAAGGACAAGAGCCAAGTTTAATACATGGTACTATACATGGTCCGGGTTATTATGGGGGGGGTGGAATTACTCAAAGCTATGGTTTTATCGATATGCGTTTCGATAACGATTACCATACTTTTGCTATAGTTTGGACTGAAAACGGTATTGATTTTTATGTAGATGCTACTGTTGAAAATGGCTCATTATCTGGCGGTACTCTATACCGTAGAATTACTTCCGATGACGTTTCCGGCAAGGGTGAATGGGTGTTTAATCATTCTTTCTATTTATTGCTCAATGTAGCAGTGGGTGGAAACTATGTAGGACTTGTTCCAAATGCAAATACTCTACTACCTCAAACTATGTATGTGGATTATGTGAGGGTATATGAAGAAGTGAAATAACCATTACCTCCATTGTTTCCAAACGAGCGAAATACCGAAAAACTAAAAAAATAAGTGCTATGAAAAAATTTCTACTATTATCCATTCTTCCATTAATATTTGTGTCTGCATTTTCACAAAACTGGACATTAAAATGGGCAGACGAATTTAATGGAACATCAATCGATGTTGCCAACACATGGAATCCAGAAGTTAATGGTGATGGTGGTGGAAATTCAGAATTACAATATTACAGGAGCGAAAATCTTTCGAAAGAAAGTTATGAGGGGTTTAGTTGTATGGTATTGAATGCCAAACGTGAAAGCTATTTAGGTAAAGCATTTACCTCGGCACGTTTGAATACACTTGGAAAAGTATATTTTCAATATGGCAAAATTGAATCACGAATGAAAATCCCCTCAACTGCCAACGGTTTGTGGCCGGCTTTTTGGTTTATGGGAAATGATTATAATGGTTCTAACTGGCCATATTGTGGTGAGATTGACGTAATGGAATGTGGTCACAGTGGTGGGATCACTTCAGGAACTCAATCTTCATTTATGGGCGGAGCTATGCATTGGGGTCCGATTAGTCCGGTATTTATTCACTATATGGATTATACTGCTGCAGCCGGACCCTATTCAATTCAGGACGATTTTCATCTGTTTACGCTTATTTGGAGTGCCGATAGCATAAAAATGTATCTCGATTTGGATAAATTTCCCAAAGCTGCACCGTATTATCAAAAAAGAATTGCGGCCGATGCGGGTAATGACATCTATACATATTTTCATAAGCCATTTCACATCCTCTACAATTTGGCAGTAGGTGGAGGAGGATTTACAGGAATATCTTCTGCCGATGCTGTAACAGCTTTATCCACCGATGGCACCCCGGCAAAAATGTACATTGATTATATTCGCATATACCAGAAAGGGGATGTTAATGAGCAATTTCATAGCAATTCAACCTTTACAGCCGATACGAATCCACCTACCGGAATTACAGCAAACGTTGGAAAGATAACACAGACAGGTGTAGAATTCATACTTAATGGAGTTGATAACAGTGGTAGTGTGATTTATATGGTTACATATAACGGCATAACTTCATCGACCGAAGCTATTTCAGGTGCTCAAAAATCGTTTGTTGTTACCGGATTAATGCCTGGTACAAGCTATAATTTTTCAGTAACCGCTAAAGACGCAGCCCAAAACACAGCAACAACCGGTTCAATATCATTAAGTGCCACCACATTGCCCAACAGCGATTGTGCAGGAATTTCAAACATAGCATCTCAGGGTTCTTTTGATTCGGGATACAGTTACAGCTTTTCTACTTCGGGAACAAATGTGACTATCAATTTCGAAATGCTCGATAATAAAGCAGGAATTGTGGCTTACCTTTGGAACTACAGCTCAGGCTTTGTTGAAAGCCCAATGACCAATGTGAACGGAAAAAAATTTGCTATTACATTGTCGGGAAAAACAGCCGGTTCAATTCTAAAAATGGCTTGTAAATTCGCTTATGCAGGAGGAATGAACGTAACCAAACAATTATCATATACAGTGGGAAATAATTGTGGTGCAGCTGCTATCGAAACTATTTCTACATCTGATATTCGGATATATCCAAGTCCGGCTTCAAATCGGTTAGCTATAACTTCCGAAAGCGAAATTAAGGAAATACAATTGAAAAACCTGTTAGGACAAGCAGTAAAAGTATTGTCTGTGAATGGATTAACACAAACTATTGATATTAGTGATATTCCAACCGGTAACTATTTAATTGTATCGAAGATGGTCAATGGTCAATCATTAGTCAATAAAATTACGAAGAAGTAGGTGTCATGAAGAAATTATTATTTACAGCAATATACTTACTTATGTCAGCAGGTGTGATTTGTCAAAATGTACCGAAGTTGGTAACAGTTTATTCAACGTCGGAAAATTCAAATCAACGATTAACGCTAACTGACAACATAATTTTTTCTGATAAGCAAACTGATGCTGATGTTTCTGTTTTTGTAAATCCAGCCAAAACGTTTCAAACTATGCTTGGAATTGGAGGTGCAATAACTGATGCAAGTGCCGAAGTATTTTCAAAATTGCCTGTTGACAAGCAGAAGGAATTTCTAGAAGCTTATTACGATTCGAACAAGGGAATTGGCTATTCATTAGCACGGACTCATATTAATAGTTGCGATTTTAGTTCCGAATCATACACATATATTGCCGAAGGCGATAAAGAACTGAAAAGTTTTAATGTCCGGCACGATAAAGTATTTAGGATTCCGCTTATCAAACAGGCAATAAAAATGGCCAACAACAAATTAGTAGTATTTGCCAGTCCATGGAGTCCACCGGCTTTTATGAAAGACAATAATAATATGTTGCAGGGAGGAAAATTA
This sequence comes from uncultured Bacteroidales bacterium, assembly GCA_903830915.1. Classification (GTDB taxonomy): domain Bacteria; phylum Bacteroidota; class Bacteroidia; order Bacteroidales; family Paludibacteraceae; genus Paludibacter. Next base: position 4,222 of record CAIKVR010000216.1, on the reverse strand, counting down.
TTGCCGGAGTATTATCAGGCATGGGCAAATTATTATGTAAAATTTATTAAAGCTTATCAACAGGAAGGAATTCCAATTTGGGGAGTTACTATTCAGAATGAGCCAATGGCAGCTCCAGTATGGGAATCATGCATTTACACAGCCGAGGAAGAACGGGATTTTCTGAAAAACTTTTTAGGGCCTACTATGGCAAAAAATGGATTGAGTAAAAAAAATATCATCGTATTTGATCATAATCGCGATTTTATCAATCAAAGAGCCAATGTAATTTTTGAAGATTCAGTAGCTGCAAAGTATGCATGGGGTATTGGATTTCATTGGTACGAAACCTGGGATGGCGGCGAACCCATGCATTGCAATGTAGCAAAAGTACATGAATCTTATCCTTCTAAAAATTTATTGTTTACCGAAGGATGTGTAGAGGTATTTAATAATGAAAAGTTTAATTATTGGGGTAATGCCGAACGTTATGGACGCTCAATGATAAATGATCTCAATGCTGGCACAGTGGGTTTAACTGATTGGAATATCCTTTTAGATGAACATGGCGGACCTAATCATGTGGGAAATTTTTGTTTTGCTCCTATTCATGCCGATACGAAAACAGGCAACCTGATTTATACGCCTTCCTATTATTATATCGGACATTTCTCAAAATTTATTCGCCCTAATGCTATAAGGATGAGTACAGCTTCAAGCAAAAGTATTTTGTTGTCATCTTCATTTAAAAATGAAGATGGAAAAATGGTTACTGTGGTAATGAATGGAAGCAATAAATTATTGACATACAACTTGATAATTAATAATAATTGTGCCAAAATTCAAATTTTGCCACATGCTATTCAGACATTGGTTTATTAAGTTTGAGTTAAAAAATTAATTTATGAACCTGTTAAAAATACTAAATCTTCCGCAAGGAAATGCAATATGCTATTCCGGGTACAGAGAAGGACAAAGCCCGGACACTGGAGTTTATCCAACATACGAGGAGATTTTAGAAGATTTACTGATATTGCAAAAAAACTGGAAGTATTTACGGTTGTATGATTGTACTAAACATGCAGAAACAGTATTGAAAGTAATTGAAAAAGAAAAACTAAAGTTTAAAGTGATGCTGGGCGCATACATTGGTGCGGAACGAAATAATTTTGGTTGCCCATGGGGTACCATTTTTACAGAAGAAGAACTCAAGCAAAACAAAATAAAGAATCTCAACCAAATCAAGAAACTGATAAAATTGGCTAACAAGTATTCAGATATAATTTTTTCTCTTTCGGCAGGCAATGAAGCTACTGTGGAATGGACAGATCATTATGTACCTGTAGATAAGGTTATAAGCTATGTGAAATTGATAAAAAATGGAGCAAAACAACCGGTAACTTTTTGCGATAATTATGTTCCCTGGTACGACAAACTGAAAGCTTTGGCAGATGAAGTAGATTTTATTTCTATTCACACCTATCCGGTGTGGGAATACAAAAATATTCATGAAGCAATGGCCTATACCAAACAAAATTACGACAGCATTGCTCAACGTTATCCGGAGAAACCGGTTGTGATTACAGAAGCAGGTTGGGCAACTCACTCAAATGGGCGTGGAATTCATCCGGATAACGTTGGAGAGGAATTTCAGGCAGTATATTATAATGATTTATTGAAATGGTGCAAGAAAGAAGGTGTTCTAACTTTCATCTTTGAAGCATTTGATGAACCTTGGAAAGGATCAAACGAACCATTAGAACCTGAAAAACACTGGGGTTTGTTTACAGTGGAACGCAAACCGAAGAAGGTAATGAGAAATATATATTCCAACCTTTTATAGTGGAATTTGCTAACAACTTAAATATTGAATTTTATTACTAACTATTAATATTAATCCTTTTATTGAATTAAACTATTACAATTAACAATTTAATTTTAAAAAAAATGAAAACAATTACCAGATTTTTTCTTTTGTTGGCAGCGGTATTCGCTTCCATAAGCTTGAGCTTTGCAGGGCAAACTTCAATTGATTTTGAAACTGTAGGCAACACGTGGTCGTGGTCTACTTTTGAATACGCTCCCGCATGGAGTGTGGTTGCAAATCCATCCGCAGCAGGAATTAATACTTCTGCTAAAGTTGGTAAACTCGTTATTAATCCTACCGACCAACCTTGGGCGGGCGTACAATGTGCTAAAGGTGATTTTGGTCCATTTACTCTTAATTCGACTAATTGTATCATTAAAATGATGGTATATAAAGATGTAATTAGTCCTGTTGGTATTAAATTGGTTACTGCCACCGATGCTTCCAAAGGCGAAATCAAAGTTTCAAATACTAAAGTGAACGAATGGGAAGAGCTAACTTTCGACTTTACAAGTCAAATTGATCCAGCGTTCACCTATACAGCCATTGTATTTTTTACTGATTTTCCGGCAGCACGTACTGCAGGCAGCACTACATACATTGATAATATCTTTTATACTTCCGATGCAGTTACGTCAGATACAGAAGTTCCAACTGCTTTCACTGCTTCTGCCGGAAATGTGTCTTCGTCGAATATTACATTGAAGTTGAATGCAACCGACAATTCGGGTAAAGTAAATTACACTATTTCTTATGGAAATACTGTGTTGAATACTTCGGGTATTTCAGGAGTTGAAAAACTTTATACTGTAACAGATTTAACTCCACTAACACCTTATTCATTTAGTGTAGTATGTAAAGATGCTGCAGGAAATACTGCTGCTAACAATCCGATTATTGTTTCGGCAACAACTATAGCGGAAATACCTGCCACCAAATCCACAATTGATTTTGAAACTATTGGTAACACATGGACTTGGTCAACTTTTGAATCTAATCCGACTTGGAGTATTGTTTCTAATCCATCGGTAACTGGAATCAACACATCTGCAACAGTTGGCAAAATTGAAGTGAAAGCAACTGATCAACAATGGGGTGGTTTGCAATGTGCACATGGCGATTTTGGACCATTAACGATTTCTGAAACAAATTTCATAATTAAAATGATGGTTTACAAAGATGTGATTAGTCCGGTTGGTATTAAATTAGTCATTGCAGATGGTGGCTCACAAGGTGAACTCAAGGTATCCAACACTAAAATTAATGAGTGGGAAGAGTTGGTATTTGACTTCACTCCACAAATTAGAGCAGGATGGATTATTGATCAAATTGTTATTTTCCCTGACTTTGCATCCAGAACATCTACAACCACAACCTATATTGACAATATTGTTTATACAGCTGATGTAGTTGCTCCTGATAATGAAATTCCTGCGGCTTTTACTGCATCTTTAGGCACAGTTTCGGCTACAGATGTTGTCTTGAAGTTAAATGCAACCGACAATTCGGGTAAAGTAAAATACACGATTTCTTATGGAAATACAGTGTTGAATACAGCGGGTAATTCGGGTGTAGAAACACAATATACCGTTACAGGTTTAACAGCTTCAACTCCTTATAGCTTTAGTGTTGTGTGCAAAGATGCATCAGGAAATGCTGCGGCAAATAACCCAATTGTAGTTTCAGCAACAACAAGTGCTGCTATGTTAGCTGCCCCTGTACCAACAGTAAATGCAGCAAATGTAATGTCTGTATTTAGTGATACATATACTGCTTTACCTACTGCAATACAAGATTGGTATGGAAATAGTTTTTCTACGGTAACACTTGATGGTAATACCACCTTTAAAAATACATCTTTATGTTGTATGGGTTATGAGTTTACTGCAAAACCAATCGATGTAAGTTCTATGTCCAAATTGCATATAGATATATATCCCGTTACATTAGCATCAATGACCCTTGGATTAGTAACAAGCGGAGGAGAAAATAAAAAATCAAATATCGTATTAACTACAGGTCAATGGAATTCTATTGATATAGTATTGGCTGATTTGCCTGGTGCTGTTCTTACAAGTGTAAACCAAATAGGATTTTGGGATCTAAATGGTACCTTCTACATGGATAATCTTTATTTCTGGAAAGTAGGAACAGGTGTTAACAAAATAGCTACAACGCCAGCTATAAATTGTTATATGAAACTTGGCAAACTTACTGTTTCAAGCCCTGATGAAATATCTGAACTTACCGTTCGCAATTTATTAGGACAAAACATTAAAACTGAAGTTGTGAATGCAAATTCGAAAGTAATCGATTTAACAGGTGTAGCAACAGGAAATTACTTCATAGTAGCAAAAATGAGTAATGGGCAGGTTT
>CAIKVR010000215.1 GCA_903830915.1 uncultured Bacteroidales bacterium | reverse complement strand
CAGACGTGTGCTCTTCCGATCTAGCATATTGTCAAAATGCCATTTCAGCACCTTCTCGTATGTCTCTTTTCACTGGTTTATATCCCCGGACCCTTGGGGCAATGGATAATGCCCATATAGAAACATCGGTTATCAAAGAAGTTGTATCCATTCAATCTGCTTTTCAGTCAAACGGTTACGACACTTATGCATTTGGAAAAAGACATTTGGAATCAGGCGCTGATAAAGGTTGGACAAACAATCAAAGCCATCTTGATAACGAATCGCCCAATGCAAATTATGTGGAATGGGTAGAACAGGAAGGTTATGCAGCAGAATTTGGTGAAGATTGGGCGGCTGAATTTGGGCAGTTTCCAAACGGAAATTCGAAAGCAAAAACCAAATTTCCGACCGCTAAAATGGGAACACGTACTACTAAATTACCCGAAGACAAAACCATGGAGGCTTACTCCACAATGAATACAATCGATGTGATTCGTAGTCATAAAAAAAGTGGAATTCCATTTTTCTGCTTTACGTCATTCTATCATCCACATCAACCTTATACACCCATTCAGAAATACTTATCGTTGTACGATATCACAAAATGGGGAAAAGGAACTTTATATAATGATGGATTACAAATGCCGCAAACACTCCGGCAACCGGCAACCGAATTACCACCTTTTCTTGAAAGCTTGCGCAAAAGTAAAACCGGAATCTGGTGTCTTGGGTTGGCTGCCGAAGATGAGCAATTGTACCGTAACTATATTGGTTCTTATTATGCTCTTGTTTCAGAAATTGATGCCCGGGTGGGAGAAATTTTTGCCGAACTCGAAAAAAACGGAATGGCTGAAAATACCATTGTGGTTTACACTTCCGATCATGGCGATTTTGTGGGATACCATGGCATGATTGAAAAAGCGGCACTGGGACACAATGTATATGAAGAAACCTTGCGTGTACCCCTGATGTTTTTCTGGAAAGGTAAATCAGTTGTGAATTTCAAAAGTGATGATTTGGTAGGGCTAATTGACATTTACCCAACTTTGATTGAATTAACGGAAATAAAGAAGCCTAAATTAAAATACGAATTACAAGGTATCTCCTTAGCAAAAACCGTGACTGAAAAGAAACAAACCAATCGTAATTACATTGTTTCCGAAAACTGGAGTCAGGCTTCTGTTATTACCAAAGACTATAAACTTGGAATAATGCTCGACCCAACTAATGCAGCAGCAAAACGTGATTTCAGGAGTTACGGCAACATGCTTTTCAATCGTAAAGCTGACCCGTACGAAGTGAAGAATCAAATCAATGCCCCTGAACTAGCATCAACAAGACAAATGTTGTTCGATTATTATGCTGATTTTGAAAAGAAGATATCCGATTTAGGAAAATCTGAAATGGCAAATAAATCATCAAAAAAATAAATATCAAATAGTTGCTATTTTCAATAAAATTAATTCAGAATTAATCTTTAATTAAGTAGCTGTTACTATTTTTGCATCAATAATTCAAACAATCATATTTTTAAATAATTAAAAAAACAATTTTATGAAAAAAAACAATTACTCAAAAACAATTTTTATTGTTATGGCATGTGTTTCTATTTTCTCTCCATTTGCTTTAGCCGGAGATTTATATTGGGGAACTTTAGGAACCTGGAATACGGGAACACCGTGGTTCTCTGATGCTGCACGTACAACAGCTGCTGCGTGGGTTCAGGGTGATATTGCCCATTTCGATCAAGCGGCTACTATCACTGTACCAAATACTACTAATATTGCAATTGCAGGAATTGTAGCCAACGATAATGTAACTGTTACTCCTGGATCAGCAATAACTACTGGTAACTTACAGGTTTCATTTAATGTGGCGAGCGCAAAATTATTAAACTTTGGTACACAAACTCTTGTTGCTACAGCAGGAACTACTCATGGAATTATAAAAGATGGTGCAGGCGCATTGGCTATTACAGGAAACGGATACCTGGGTGGTTTTACCCTGAATTCCGGAACTGTAACCACAAAAGGTGTAAATGCTTTTGGATTAGGTGCTTTGACAATAAATGGTGGTTCAATAGGTGCAACAGGAAACTACGCTTACGCAGCAGCCTCAAGTTTAAATATTAGGGGTGATTTTACTATCGGTGGAGCTACTGCCGGTAGTGGTAGCTCAACAGCAACTTTTTCCTTTGCGGCAACAACGCCAGTGTCATTAGGGTCAGCTACCCGAACTATTACTATGGGTGGTACGGGATTGGTAACATTTCAGGGAAATATGACAGGTGATGAAGGTGTGGGTTTAACCCTCAGTTCTACAATTATATCAGGTACAACACTAAGTCCATTCCGATTAATGGGTGATAATAGTGGCTATAAAGGGATTACTACCATTAATAGTTATGCAATGTTAAAGATAGGCAGTATTACAGCATTAGGTACAACCGATGCTGGTACAGTTGTAAATTCAGGAGGTACACTCGATATTTATGGAACAAATTATACTGCTGCCGAACCGGTTACTTTAACCGGAGGGTCAACAACAGCTGCTATTGCAAATAATAATCCTCTTGAAGCAACATTCAATGGTCCAATTACTCTAAACAATTATGCTTATGTAAACGGAGCAGCTGGAAAACTTAATCTGACTAACACCATTGGTGGAACTGGTACATTGTACCTTGCCGGAGTTCAGGGAGGTTCGATTAGTGGAGCAATATCTATGACAGGATCACTTGTTGTGGGAGCTAACTGGACAATTTCAGGAGCAAACACTTATTCAGATGCTACAACAATTAACGCAACAAAAACCCTAACTCTTGGTGCATCCGGTGTAATACCTGATGGTAGTGGGCTTGTTCTTGCCGGCACATTGAAAACCGGAGCAACTGTGGGATTCTCCGAAACTATTGGAACTTTAACGGTTACTGATAATGCAACCATTGCATTGGGTACTGGTGTTCATACTTTAGCGTTTGCAAATAGTAGTGCAATGGCTTGGACGGCTGCAAAAACATTGACCATTACAGGTTGGACAGGATCTTCTGCTGAAGGAAGTACTGCCGGAAAGATATTTGTTGGTACTGATAATATGGGCTTAACTTCTGGACAACTTGCTCAAATCACTTTTAGTGGACATCCTGCCGGAGCAAAAATTTTATTAACAGGGGAGCTTTATCCCTCAGATATCCCTACAGCTCTTAACAATAGTGAGTTACAATCCCTAAATGTTACTGTTAATCAAGATGGAGTTTTGGCTATAAAAGGATTACTAACAAGTACAATGATGAATGTTTACAATACAAACGGAATGTTACTTGTTTCTAAATTGACAAATACAACCGATTCACCAATCATTTTGAATCAAAAAGGAATTTATATTGTAAAGTTGGCTGATAAAGTTTTCAAACTAATTAGATAAATTTCCAAAAAACTTCTTTCATACTATTAATCGTAAAAATAAATATCCTATGAATACAACTTGTAAAAAAACAATGTTTTTGGTATTGACTTGTATCTCTTTATTTACTCAATATGCTTTGGCAGGTGATTTATACTGGGGAACTTCAGGAACCTGGAATACCGGAACACCCTGGTTTTCTGATGCTGCACGAACTACCGCTGCTGCATGGGTTCAGGGCGATGTTGCCCATTTCGATGTTGCGGCTACTATCACTGTACCTGGTGCTACCAATATCTCAATTGCCGGAATTGTGGTCAACGATAATGTAACAGTTACAGCAGGATCTGCAATTAGTACCGGAACACCTGTTTCTTTCAATGTTGCGAGTGGAAAATTACTGGACTTTGGTACACAAACTCTGGTTGCTACAGCAGGAACTACTAATGGTATTATAAAAGATGGTGCAGGCGTATTGGCTATTACAGGAAACGGATACTTAGGTGGTTTTACTTTGAATTCCGGAACTGTAACTGCAAAAGGTGCAAATGCTTTTGGATCAGGCGCTTTGACAATAAATGGTGGTACAATAGGTGCAACAGGAAATTACGCTTACGCAGCTGCCACTGGATTAAGCATTGGGGGTAATTTTACTATAGGTGGAGCTACTACCGGTAATGGAATAGCAACAGCAAGCTTTGCTTTTGCAACTGCAACACCGGTAAATTTAGGATCAGCAACCCGAACTATTACTATGGGTGGTACAGGATTGGTAACATTTTTTGGTAATATGAGCGGAGATGCAGGTGTGGGCTTAACCCTTAGTTCAACAATTACTTCGGGAACCGTACTAAGTCCATTCCGATTAATGGGTGATAATAGTGGCTACAAAGGAATTACTACTATTAATAGTTATTCTATGCTCAAGTTAGGTAGTGAAAATGCATTAGGCACAACCGATGCAGGAACAGTTGTAAATACAGGTGGAACACTCGATATTTACGGATCAATTTATAACACTGCCGAACCGGTTACTGTACACGGTGGGTCTACATTTGCTGCAATATCCAATAATTCAACGAACGAAGCGACTTTCAATGGCCCTGTTACTCTGTTAAATTATGCTTATCTAAACGGTGCAGCCGGAAAACTAAATCTGACAAACACAATTAGTGGAACAGGTAGGTTGTTTCTTGCCGGTGTACAAGGAGGTTCAATTAGTGGAGCTATTTCAGTGAGTGGTGGGCTTTCCGTAACAAATGGTATCTGGACTATATCAGGAGCGAATACCTATTCAGATTCAACCAAAATTTTTACTGGTAAAACCTTAATCCTTGGTGCAGCCGGTACAATACCCGATGGAAGTCCACTTGCATTAAGTGGAATCTTTAAAACTGGTGCAACAGTTGGATTTTCTGAGAATATTGGAACATTGATTATTACTGATAATGCAACTATTGCCTTAGGTTCAGGTGTTCATACCTTATCGTTTGCAAATAGCAGTTCTGTACTCTGGACGGCAGCAAAAACACTAACCATTACTGGCTGGTCAGGTACAAAAGGACAAAGTGGTACAGCCGGTAAAATAATGGTGGGTTCCTATTCAAATAGTTTAACTCCCACACAATTGGCTCAAATCAACTTTTCGGGTTATGGTAATGGTGCTATGCTGTTGTCAAGCGGTGAGTTAGTACCAACAACACTTGCAGGCATTAACGATATTGATATGAGTTCAATCACTCTTTCAGTGCTTAATGATGGTAATCTTTCCATTCGTGGTTTGCAACAAACTGTAAACGTAAACGTCTACAATACAAATGGTATATTGGTTTCTTCAAAATTCATCGACTGTACAAATACAAACATTTTATTAATTCAAAAAGGAATGTACTTGGTGACAATTGGATCAAAAACATTCAAGGTAGTTCGTTAGTCATATTACAAATAATTACCACAATTGAAGTAAATGAAACTAACACGTGTTTTAATTCTAATGACTATTTGTGCTATTTGTGCAAATCAAATAAAGGCTCAAACAACAGCTACCAACCTTAAACTTTGGTGGAAACTGAATGAACCCGTAGGTGCTAAAACTATCACCGATTATGCACCTGACGCAAAACAGCTTGGAATTTCACCCAAAGATGCTACTATTAATAGTGGTATAGAAGATAACGAAAAAGGAAATGTAGCTTCTTTCAATAAGATTGCTAATGCTATCGTCCTACGTAATCCAACACTGAATCTGGTAATAGGTGCAATCGACAGAACCTATTCTTTTTGGGCAAAAAAAGAAGTAGCTCAGGGGGCGTTTGATCAGGTGGCCTTATTTGGTCAACTTGGATTACCTGGTGGTGGAGGTGGTCTGTTGATTATTACTCCTGCAAATGGTAAAACAATTACCATTTTATGTGGTTCCGAGTCAAAAATTAATTTTACTAACCCTGCAGAAAATACAACTAACGAGAACGTTTGGCATCACTATGTAATCACTTCAACTGATGGTACTACAGGTGGTCTAAAATGTTACGTTGATAATGTGGAGTGGACAGCTAATGTAAAAAATTCAGTTCCATTACAGACAACAAATGTAATTAGAATTGGGCATAGTTATAATGGCAGAATAACAGATTTCAGATTGTATAACAAATCGTTAACACTAGATGAAATTAAGGCGGTTTATTACGAAGGTCAATCTCAAAAATAAGTGTAAAAAACATGTTGTTTGTTTTCACCCGGCTCAGATTATGCTTTAAGTTTTGCATAATCTGAGTCAACTTTTAAATTGTTCTGAATTGAAAAATATGAAGAAAAGAATTTTTAGAATAATACTCCTATCAGCCATACTAAATATTGGTTTTGCTTATGGGCAAAGTCACCGTACTTATGACAGCTACAAGGGCTTGGTGATGGCTGGTTATCAGGGTTGGTTTAATACGCCCGCTGATGGAGCAAACAGAGGTTGGAAACATTATGGCGGTAAGCAAGGATTCAAACCCGGTTCATGCAACATTGACCTGTGGCCTGATGTTTCTGAGTATAGTACCACTTACAAGACTGAGTTTTCATTCGTTGATGGTTCTCCGGCAAAAGTATTTTGCTCTGCCGATGAATCTACTGTTTTTACACATTTCCGTTGGATGAAAGAATATGGAATCGATGGTGTATTTATGCAACGCTTTGTTTCTGAAATTAAAAACCCTCAAGGCTTATCACATTTCAATAAGGTATTCAACTCGGCCATCTCAGCTGCCAAAAAATATGATAGAGCAATATGCGTTATGTACGATTTAAGTGGAATGAAACCGGGCGATGCTGTCATTGTACTTTCGGATATGGATAATCTGGCAACAAAATACAATATCACTACCCGCAAAAAATGCCCTTCTTACCTCTACCATAACCGTAAACCATTGGTGTGTATTTGGGGAGTTGGTTTCAACGATAAACGTAAGTATGGACTTGAAGATGCTAATCTATTGATTGATGGACTTCGCAAACGTGGGTATAGCATTATGATTGGCGTGCCAACGCGATGGCGTGAGTTAACTAACGATGCAGTAAGAGATTCGGCTTTGCATACAACCATAAAAAAATGTGACATAGTAATGCCTTGGTTTGTGGGCAGATACGATGAAAAAAGCTTTCCCGCATTTTCGTCGTTAATACCTAAAGATTTACAATGGTGCAAAGCCAATAAAATAGATTATGCACCACTCGTTTTCCCGGGTTTTTCGTGGAAAAACATGAAAGGCGAACAATCAAAACAAATTCAGCGGAATGGTGGAACTTTCTTTTGGAGTCAAATTTCGGGAGCCATACAAGCCAACTGTGAAATGCTATACGTAGCCATGTTCGATGAGATGGACGAAGGAACTGCTATTTTTAAATGTGCAACCGAGGTACCGGTTGGTGTAAGTAAATTTGTGCCACTTGAAAAAAAACTTGGTAGTGATCACTACCTTTGGCTAACGGGACAATCTGCCAAAATGCTTCGGAAAGAAATACCATTAAGTGTCGAACTGCCTATTCGGAAACAATAGAATCTGAAATTTATATATCTTTATTAAATCCTCTGTAATTTTGGTTTAATCATTTTGCAGAGGATTTTTTCAACTAGTCTTGGTTCTTGTCTCTTGACTCATTTCTCTCCAATCTATTTGGTTAAAGTTTGTGTTTTATGCAATTAATTACCATTTTAATCCCTCTATTAATATTTTATTAATCATTCTTTAAGTATCCCCCAATATATTTGCACTAAAAAATACAAATCTATAATCATAAATTACTACCATGAAAAAAATTACATTCAAAAAAACTATGCTTTTTGCATTAAGTTGCATGATGCTTTTGACAAATAACCTGTTTTCGCAAACCCCAAATTATTTTGGAACCAGTGGAACATTCTCTGGGAATGTTTGGAGTACAAACCCTGCAGGGCCATACACTTCTGCACTTGTTACAACAGGTGGAGCTGTTATTAATTTTGGAAATACAGCTACTTCAAGTGTAACTGGAGCCAATATTACAGTTGCTGGTATTAACGTAACTCAGAACGTTACCATTAATACAATAGGTGGTGCGATTTCGAATTACAATAATGGCGTAATTACAATTAATGTTAGTGACAATATGACTTTTGATGCAAGTACAGAGGTGTTTACTGCTCAGGCTGGTGCAGGTTATATTAAATCCGGAGGCGGTGTTTTTGCAAATGCTGGTAATACTTATGGTGGAGGTTTCACACTTAGTGCAGGTACTTTGATTGCCCGAGGTGTTAACGCTATGGGTGCTGGAGCTCTGACAATTAATGGTGGAACAATCGCCGCAAATGCAGCACGTGATTTTACTGGAAAATATTCCGGCATTACAATTGGTGGTGATTTTACCTTTGGAGCAACAACTGGATTAGCTACAACAGGAGCGAATCTAACTTTCAATGCTGCCACTTCACTTGGAAGTGCTACCCGTGCAATAACCATTGGTGGCACAGGTATTTACACTTTGGGAGGTGTAATTAGTGGAAATGCAGGGATTGGATTAACAGTGAATTCGACGGCAGCTGGTTACTTGAAATTGTCAGGGGCAAATACTTATACAGGTACAACAACGATTAATACTGGTACATTAAGGTTAGGTAGTAGTTCTGCATTAGGTACAGTTGATGGAGTTACAGTTATAAACAGTACAAGTAGTTCCTCAGGAGGTATCCTTGATTTAGGAGGTATTAATTATACAACTGCAGAACCATTAACAGTGAATGGGAATGGTTCTGGTGGTGGAGCTATTGTGAATAATATAGCAACTGAGGCTACTTTTGCAGGCCCAATTACCTTAGGTAGTGCAACTGTGATTGCAGGAGGACAAGCAAAAATTAATCTGACTAATACAATCGGCGGAACCGGTAATTTGACGATAGGTGGTGGCACGGGTGGTGTTGTTAGCGGCGTTATGTCTATGACAGGATCACTTATAATAGCAGGTGATTGGACGATCTCCGGTGCGAATAACTACACTGGTTCAACTTCTATCACTACAGCAGGAAAAACACTAACATTGGGCGCTTCAGAAGTTATACCCAACGGAAGTGCAGTCATACTTAATAATGCAACATTAAAAACAGGAGCTACAACAGGTTTTTCGGAAACTGCAGGAACCTTACAATTACTAACAAACAGTGCAACGATTGCATTGGGAACTGGCGTTCATACTTTGACCTTTGCTGATAGTCATTTAGTGACTTGGACAGCAGCAAAGACGCTTACCATTACTGGCTGGACTGGAGATGCAACAACTGGTGCTACTGCTGGTAGAATCTTCGTTGGAACATCAAGTGTCGGTTTAACTGCTACTCAATTAGGTCAAATTAATTTTACTGGTTTTGGTACGGGTGCTCAGATTCTCTCGACCGGTGAAATTGTACCGGCATCTATTGCAGCACCTACATTAACTGCAGCAGTTGGTGCAACAGTTGATGGAGCGTTTGATGTAACTTTTACAGACAATGCCACCTGGCGTGGAGCAATTACAAGCATTACTATTGGTGGAACAACCTTAGATCCTTCGGCATACAACACTACTGTTGCCGGAAAAATTACATTTACACCATCGGCTTCCGCTTTATTACAAACTGCCGGTGCTAAAAACATAGTTGTCGTTGCTACAAACTATTTCAATGCTACACTATCTCAAACGATTGGTGCAGGTGTTCCTACTTCAAATTCTACAGCCACTATTGATGCCGCTTTAGCTAAAAATGCTTCAAGTACGATAACTTGCACTGCCAAAGACCAATACAACAATCTGGTTTCGGGATATACATTCAAATATGACCTTAAAGTTACCAACAGCGATGCCACTACCGCCGAAAGTTATACAATAGATGGTACAGCTCACACAACAACAGCAAGCGATGTAACCCTAACAGCGACAACTAATTCAAGCGGAGTGGCGACCTTTGCGGCTGCCCTTCCTGCTACGGTTGATGGAGGTGACGGGCTAAGCATTCAGGTGCAATTGGCAAACGGATCAACCAATATTGGGTCAGCATTTGCGTTCAGCAGTCAGACATATAATTTAACTGGGACAAAATATTCTAATGATTTAGCATTAAATGGAACAAGTGATATTACCGTGTCAAGTGGTGAATTTGTATTTAATTCAAATCCAACAGTACATTCAATTACTGTAGCTCCGGGAGCAAAACTAACGCTAGGTACATCTACTTTTAATGCTACCAACGGAATCACCTTGCAAAGCGATGCCAGTGGAACTGCAACCATGACAGATAATTACAGCATACCAACCGTAAATGCTACCGTAAAACAATGGGTTGCAGCCGGTCGCAACTGGTATATAAGTTCACCGATTAAAGATGCATTATATACAACCTTGAACCGAGGAACAGGTGGTACAAGTGGCGTGGTTGAATGGAATGAATTTACAAAGCATTGGGATAATGTAACAATGGAAAATGCAAGCTCAGGGAAATTATTAACGGGAAAAGGTTATATTCAGGTAGCAACCAGTACTCCTTTAGTTACAGGTTCTACAGGAACCATTGACTTTAGCGGATTAGCAAACTCAGGAGATGTAACTGTTCAGCTTACCCGTACCGAATCAGGTTTAAACCGTGGGTTTAATTTGGTAGGTAATCCATACCCATCGTATTTGGATTGGAAACAAGTAGCTGCTGCAAATACTAACGTGATGCCAACTATCTGGTTACGTACTAAAAAAACTACGGAAGCCGGTGGTGGTTATACCTTTGCCACGGTAAATATTGCTGCTTATCTTCTAAAACCGTTAGAATATCAACCGGTTATTTCATCTGGTTTTGCCAACACTACCATTACCACTTATATTCCGCCTATGCAGGCTTATTGGGTTCGCTTAAATACCAGTCCGACAACAACTGATTTTAAAGTTACCAACGACATGCGTAGTCATGGGGATGATGCCGGAAATACATTTAAAGCTCCAACACAAAAAACTAGTGCACAACCACTATTACGCTTGCAGGTTTCAAACGGTACTGCAAGCGATGAGGCTGTTGTATATTTCAATGCAAGCGCATCTAATGGTTACGACATTTTCGATTCACCTAAAATGGCTAATAATGGTAGTGCTTCTGTACCTGAAATATATACCTTGGCAGGTTCAGAGCAACTGGTAATTAATGGATTAAATAGTGTACAATACGATACTGAAATGCCGATAGGATTCACAACCGGTCAATCTAATACTTTCAGTATAAAAGCATCTCAATTCAACAATTTTGAAATAGGAACGAAAATATTTATGAAAGATTATCTTGATCAGAATAATCCGGTTATTTCCGACCTCACAAATGGTGACAGTTATTCCTTTACATCAGACATAACATTAAATAATACCAGTCGTTTCACCCTTACATTCAAAGCTCCTTCAGTAGCTACCGGAATCAATAATACTGAAAGTTATGAAAATGTATGGATTTCAACCCGAAACGGTCAAATTGTAGTGAATGGTACAGCAAATAGTGCAACAATTGAAATTTTCAATTCTATTGGACAAAAAATATTTTCAAAAAATATTACTGGAGCAAATGTTCAGATGAATAATAACTTACCAGCCGGTGCTTATTTAGTAAAACTGACGAATGAAGGTAAGAGCATAATCAGGAAAATAATTATTGATTGATTTTTGTAAACTAAGAAAAGTGTTGTTTTGTTTAAAAATTCAGGTTTCATTACTCTAAAGGAGTAATGAGATTTGATAACATAATAATCAAAAACCATTAACACAGCAAATTAAAACTACGTAACTCGAAAAATTGAGCGAATTGAATTAGACAATGACATAGTATTTTAGTTGTTAAAAAAAGGAGAAAAACGGTTATTCTCCTTTTTTTGTGTTTTTATGGATGGAATTGAATGGTATTATTCTCGAAGGTATCACTTTTTAGTCTGATTTATTTATCTTTGCCCAAAATCAAGATTCGTAATTCATGCCTCTCAATAAAGCCATTCTCAAAGAACAACTTGCTCAGCTTTCCAAAAAGGAATTAGCCGAAATGGTGCTGAAACTTGCCGGTAAACGCTATAACTACGAGTTTCTATTGGTGAATTTTCTGGATACTGAAGGTGGTGAACAAACACTTTTCGAAGAGGCTGTGGAGGATATTGATGCACTTCGGCTAAAGGAATTTAAAGGAAGTACGGAATTGAAACGCCTGGTGAAAAAGCTGAATGCCTGCGTGAAACGTATCAACGAATTTACGGTGGAAACCAAAAGTAAAAAACTGGAAGCTGATTTGGTGCTGTATGTGCTGGAGTTGCAGTTCCGACAAACGGCAAAAGTCTTTGGAGCGCGTGTTTCGGGTTACGATTATAAAGTGGGTTTGCTATTGAAACGACTTATCACGCTGGTCACAAAAAAACTTCACCCCGACTATTTGGCCGATTATCAGGTGAAAATCAACGATATGCTTGCCCGCCTGCACAAAACTTCCAACCGGATAAATACTATTAAGGAATTGCCGGAGCAGTTAGATTAAAAAAAATCCAATATCCTTTTCAATTTTTGTCAACATCAGTTCAACAACAAAATTTACTTTCTCATGTGTGATTAAGTATTTTTGATCGATAATTTTATTGTAAATAAATTGAGTTATGTCAACCCAACAAAAATAACCTCCAACTCCAATAATTTCATCCCAATATTCAATAAAATACTTATGGATTAAATTCCAAACTTCTTCAGAGAGTATAAAGTCAATATTCTCATACACATAGTCTTTCATTATGTTATTCAAAGTTGACCCCACATTTTCAGTCTGAACTGAAGAATCAATTTTCCGTGTATATATATCTATTGTTTTCATATTTTTCTTGTCCATGTAATACAGTTTAATGCTCCTCCTTTAGCAATAACATCGTTCATTTCAACCTGAACAATCCTGTTGTTTTTTTTATAATTAGGAAAGAAGCTCGACATTTGAGTTAATGCCTGATCATCTTCATCTGCATTCAGTTTCGGTATTAGTATCAAGTCTTTTGTTTGAAGAAAGTTGATATAAGTCCAGTTATTTTTATCTTGCTTTTGTACTTTATAGTTCAAAAACTCACACTTCAAACCACAACTTTTCAATCTGTTTAATAATACTTGTTCTGTTTTATAATGCCAGTTTACAAGTACAGTGTCATCGTCAATAAAGCGAACCATTCCGTCAGCATGACCAAATGATTCACGTATATCCCATGGAATCAAAACAACCTTGTCAACTTCAAAGGTCTTTTGAAGTTTTGCTATTAATTCAGCTTTTGAATAGAATAGCCGATTTTCCCTTACTGCTTTCTCAGTCAGAATAATACAATTTGACGACTTGACAACGTTACCTCCATCTAGAATCAAATCTGATTTCTCAGTTTTCAATCCTAACTTATCACAAACCATATCCGGATAAGTTTTCAAGTCCCTAGCACCTTTGTATTCACCTTGCAGATAATCCGGATCGTATCGATACTCAATAAACCTGTCTGCTGAGACCTGTATTGGCATATAATCTCTTGCCCAGATATCTTTTGTACAATCCAAAAACTGAGGCTCAACACCATAAGATTTAAGCGTATTGAAAATGCATGGGGCGGTTTCAGGGAATTGTTCTTGAAGTTTTCTTGAAAAATAAACTGAGTTAGTTTCTTTGTCTGTTATCATTTTATGAGATTATAACCAATAAAATTATTTTTTTCTTCTTTGCTGAGGTTTGAATCAGTAAATATCTTTTCTTTTTTTGGATATTTTAAATATAGCTCTTTGTCTTTTGCCAAATATTTGTAAGGTGATTTTTTATACTTTTCTTTATTTGAATCATCACTTAGATTAATTCTGACAGACTGAAAAACATTAGTCCATGGAGTTTTATAATCAATCAATTCAAAGCGATTATGTCCGATACATATATTATTGTAAATTGTTCTAACGACATCACTTTTAGTTATAACACATTCTGATTTTGGACAATAACTGTATTTCTTAATATCAAAAAGACCTCGTATAAGTATGCCACCAAAATCTACCTCATCTTGATTCCCAAGTGATAGATCAACTCCATATCTATGTAATTCAAATTCACCAATAGGTCTAATATGGTCATTTGTGTAATTATCTGGATGTAAATGATGCCAATAATAAATTTCAAGGTCAATAATGGAGTATATTGCATCGTTTATAATTAATGCTTTATTTTTGATTAAATCATTTGCAATGGCATCTAGTGACTCCATGATTGATTCTTTTGAATCTTTGATGATTTCCATATTCATATTTTTTAAGGGTAAAACATTCGATATGCAAATGTAGTTTGGTTTGTGTGTGAAAATAAACCAAAAATTCTTTAATGATGTCAAATACTTATTTGAATTTATATTAGAATATCTATGTTGAAATTAAACAACTAAATAACTAACATTAAATCCAATAGAATCTTCGTACTTTTGCACTTTCAACCCCTGGAATTTCAATGCTCAAACGAATTAAACCCTATATGATGCCCATTGCCATGACGGTGGGGGCAATTTTTTATCCGCTTTTTGCTAAGTTGTCGTTTCTGACTCCTTATCTCATTTTTATGATGTTGTTTTTGACTTATTGCAAGCTGAAAATGAACGATATGCGCTTCAGCTGGCTTCATTTCTGGTTGTTGCTTATTCAGTTTGGCGGTAGTCTGGCAGTTTATTTTCTGATTCTTCCTTTCAATTTGCTGTTGGCACAGGGTGCAATGATTTGTGTGCTGGCACCTACCGGTACGGCAGCTCCGGTTATGACCGGTATGCTGAAAGGAAATGTGGAAAGTATCACAACTTATGCCCTGATTAGCAATATGCTGCTGGCTGTGGCTGCACCTGTCATTTTTTCGTTTATCGGCACCAACCAAACGTTGCCATTTATTCAATCGTTTATGGCCATTGCTCAACGGGTGGTTTTTTTGCTGATTTTACCTTTTATTCTCGCCCTGATTTTGAGGAAAATTACACCAAAACTGACCACCAAAATTGGCTCTTATTCTGGATTGTCGTTTTACCTCTGGACACTTGCGCTGTGTGTGGTGACCGGCCGCACGGTGGAATTTATTGTAAAACAAAATGCTGCAAATCATCTTATTGAAATACTGATAGCTTTTGCGGCTTTTATGTTGTGTATCAGTCAGTTTCTGACAGGAAGAGCTATCGGAAAAGCCTACGACGACACGGTGGCAGGTGGACAAAGCATAGGGCAGAAAAACACCATTCTGGCAATCTGGATGGCACAATTGTACCTCAATCCTATTGCGTCCATAGGTCCCGGTGCGTATGTGCTGTGGCAGAATTTGGTCAACTCGTATCAGGTTTGGCGAAAAAGGAAGTTATTGTAACCTCACCCCTGACCCCTCTCCTTGAGGAGAGGGGAAATAATGAAAAAATAAATTTATGACACGTAAAAAACAAATCATTCTGGTAGTTATAGTTTTGTTAATCAATTTTTTGTTGGACAGAATAACTAAAATCCTGGCTGTAAACTATTTGCAGGGCAGAGAAACTTTGTCGTATTTCTACGACACTGTCGTGTTGCGATATACCGAAAATACAGGTGCATTTCTGAGTTTGGGTGCGGGCTGGCCTGATTGGTTGAAAAACATTTTGTTGCTGGCAGTTCCCATTGCCGTTTGCTTGTACGGACTTTATTATTGTGCTTTTAAACTGACTGATAAAAAATTAGTTATCGCTTTTGTATGCGTTATCGGCGGTGGACTTGGGAATCTGGTTGACCGCCTGATTTACGATTTTCATGTGGTTGATTTTCTGAATTTCGGTATCGGTTCACTGCGCACCGGAATCTTGAATGTAGCTGATATGTCGGTTACTTTTGCGGTTATTTATTTGCTTGTTATTCAATTTAAAACAGATAAAAATCCTGAGAATTAAACTATTCCTGTGTTTGAAAGTCTGAATTGTATATGAAACGACAAATTCTCTTTTTAATCATTTTATTTATTACAATCCTTTCATTTTCCCAATTTAAGGGTGCATCGGGCGTTTATTATTTGGGAAGTGCAGATATTGCTATTCCTGTCTCAAAATATTCAAATCCAACCATCTCAGGTG
>CAIKVR010000214.1 GCA_903830915.1 uncultured Bacteroidales bacterium | reverse complement strand
CTTTTGCCTTGAAATAATTCTAGAATTTTAAAAGGTAATCAAACTCGGATGATAAATTATCACTCAAAATCACAATAAAGCATGTGAATTAACGTTTTTGATTACAATAAAATTTAGTTCTTAAAAACTTCTTCATAAGAATTATTAAATATAAATTGTCAAAACAATAAATTATTGTAATTTCGTGCTTTAATTTTCAATTTAGATTATTTGGTTATAATTTATTGGTAATTAATATATTAATAGTTTTATCAATCCTGAGAAGTAGTTTGATAATCAAAAAGAAACAGGTTTAACTATAATGGGATTTTTGTTTGGAATATAAATTATGGGAAATATTGTCCATAATTGAATTTAAATTATACTATGCTTAGAAATATCAAATTCAGATTTCTTCCTACTGAGAAATTTACTTTTCTCTATATTCTAATAACATCAATACTGATTCTTTTTTTCAAAAGCGATAAACATGAGGTAGCTGTACTTCTTGAATATCGCGTTATGATAGTACTTGGAATCTGTTTTTTCGCTCTTATCGATTCTTATAAAAGGATATGGATTTTACGTTTTTTACGATATGTTTATCTTGCTGTCCTCTTATCTTATTGGTATCCAGAAACTTTTGATATAAATAAAACGCTCCCGAACCTGGATTTTTTATTAGCGGACTTTGAGCAATTGATTTTTGGATGTCAACCAGCATTATTATTCGATGGATATTTTCATCAACAATGGTTTAGTGAAATAATGAATATGGGCTATTTATCTTATTATCCGCTTATAGTAATCACCGGATTATACTTTTATTTTAAAGACTCAACATATTTCAAAGTTTTTTTCTTTTCAATCATTTTTTCATTTTATCTTTTTTATCTTGTCTATTCGGTTTTACCCACAGTAGGTCCACAATATTATTTTATTGCCAATGGAATGGCAGATGTTGAAAAAGGAATTTTTCATCATATAGGTAATTATTTTCTTAACAATAATGTTGTTATAGGTCATCCTGCTAATAATGGCTTTTTTCAAAACTTGGTTGAAACTACACAATTAGTGGGAGAGAGACCTACTGCTGCTTTTCCAAGTTCGCATGTAGGTATTTCAACTCTGATAATGATACATATTTTCAAGAAACGATACTTCAAAGTATTTACGTTCATTTCACCAATATATTTAGCTTTATTATTGTCAACTGTTTATATAAAAGCACACTACGTGATAGATGTTTTTGCGGGTTTGATGACAGCATTCCTTTTTTACTACCTCAGTGTATGGGTATATAGACAATTGTTTATTCTAAAACCTGAAAAATCTCTTGAATTAAACGGATAGTCTAAAAAATCCAAGTATGTTCTTTTGTTGGTTCATAAGTTTGGAGTATTTTATACCTGAAAGATTATTTGTCAATACTGCCAATCAATAAGCTAATTTTCTGGTAATTAGCAGCAATCAAAACAAACTTACAAAAAGTGCAATATTTAGTATGGTAACAATAGCTCCCATTGAATACAGCAAAAGCTTTGAAAATAAGGAGTTTTTATATTTTCCCATCACTTTTTCGGAAGAAGTAAGATACACCTGCAAAAAGATGGTGAACGGCAACTGCACACTCAGTATCATCTGTGAGATAATAAGTCCCTGAAACGGATTGCTGATAAACAGTATAATTACAAAAGCCACCAATAACGAGATTGAAACCCCCACTCGGGAATGATTGTCCTTGATATCGTAAGGTTCATTATACATTCCTGCAAAAATACTTCCCGCTGCCATACCCGATGTGGTGGTAGATGCTATACCCGAAAACAACAACGCCACACCGAAAACAACTGCTGCATTCGTTCCCAACAAAGGAGTCAGCAAGTGATTTGCCTGTTGGAGTTCATTCACAGGTGTTTTTGTTTTGAAAAAAGTAGCTGCTGCCAGTAGAATCATGGCACTGTTTATCGCCCACCCAATCAACATAGAAACCAGCGTATCGAGGAATTCGTAGCGTAACTGCTTCTTAATTACCACTTCGTCCTGCAAATTCCACTGGCGGCTCTGAATAATTTCGGAATGTAAAAAAAGGTTGTGCGGCATAACCACAGCTCCAAGTACACTCATAATTACCAACATTGAACCCTTAGGGAAAGAAGGTGTAACCCACCCTATCATTGCTCCGTTCCAGTCGATATTTACGAGCGAAAGTTCGTACAGAAATGACAGCCCGATAACTGAGACAAAAGCGATAATCCATTTCTCCATTATCCGGTAGGAATTGCTAAACAGCATAATCATCACAAAAATGGTAACCAACAACGCTCCTGCCCTTATGGGAATATGAAAAAGCATATCCAACGCAATAGCACCACCAAGAATTTCAGCTAACGAAGTGGAAATAGATGCCAGCATAGCCGAGGTAAGCAAAAATTTAGAGTAACGCGGTTTGAGGTAAATAGTGGTGGCTTCAGACAGGCACAAACCTGTAGCTATACCCAGATGCGCCACGTTGTGCTGTAATACGATTAGCATAAAGGTGGATAACGTAACCATCCACAACAAGGCATAACCATATTCGGCACCTGCAGCAAGGTTCGAAGCCCAGTTTCCGGGGTCGATAAAGCCAACCGTAACCAAAAGTCCAGGTCCAATGAATTTAAAAATGTCTAAGCCGCCAAAAATAGGGCGATAGTTTTTGCGGTCTATGTTTTTGAAAAGTTCAAACATCTATATAAATCAAATGGTGATCTGAAACTATTTTTTATAAAACTCTATTGTTTCCTTTATTCCCTGCTCATACGATGTCGGTATAAAACTAAAAGCATCATTGAATTTGGATGAATCGAAATAATAGTCCTTTTCAATCTGATAAGCCATTTCATTGGTTTCGTAAATGGTTTTATCGAACAATCCGGCCATTTGAATCATCCATTTTTTGAGTACGGAGTATTTCGGTTCTACGCCCATTACTGCAGCTGCCAATTCGATAAAGTGTTTTCCGGTAATTCCTGGATTAGTTGTTGGCAAATGCCATATTTGCTGATAATTGTTATCATCTTTCCACAGTAAATCCAAGCCTTTGGCACAATCGAGCGTATAAGTAAATGAGTGAAAAGTTTTATCGGTTATGAGGCACTGAGGGCTTTTTCCATTCAGCAATTTTTCTATTACCATAAAATAGGGCACACTGTTTTGCGTAATATACGGGCCGTACAAATCGGCAGCTCGTGCAATGATGGCCTGAATATTATTATGCTTCATCTCTTCCTCAAGCAGAATGGCAATTTTAGCGCGGATTTCACCTTTCGCACTGCACGGATTGTAAGGCGTGTATTCGGACATTTTTCCTTCGACTTTGCCATACATATATACATTGTCGAAAAAAATCAGTTTTGCGCCGGTTGATTTGCAGGAGTCGATGGCGTTCTGCATGATTTTTGGCCACAATTCAGCCCATACATTGCGATCGTAAGCCAAACCCGCACACAGATAAACAATATCCGAACCTTTTATACTTTCCAGTGTTTGTTGATACGAACTAATGTCCGCTTTGAATGATTCTGCTCCTGAAATTGAAAAACCGCTTCGCGAAACTAATCTGACAGTTTCTTTCGATTTCAAAAGTTCGTACGTGAGGGCATTCCCTATAGAGCCTCCGGCTCCTAAAATGGTGTGTTTCATTGTATATGATTTTTAAATAAGTAACAAATATAAAACATATTTTTCACGTTCAGGTTCATTATTAGGATATAATAGTCAATAAATAACATTTTTGATAGAAAAGTAATACCGAAAATAAAATAACTTTGCGCCTTCAAAGTTTTAAAATATAGCTCTTGAGGCTCAATATCAAATTCAAAAATCATGAAAAAACTAACTGATATACTCTTTTCAATGGTCACTTCGGTGATACTTTTACTTATTTTCGGGGCAGCAATCGGGTATGCCACCTTTGCCGAAAACAGCTCAGGTACTCCTTATGCCCATGATATTGTGTACAATGCCAAGTGGTTTGAACTGCTTCTGGCGCTGCTTATTGTGAATATGGTTGGCAGTGCGATTCGTTTTAAAATGACAAACAAAAAGAAATTCAGCGTGCTGCTTTTCCACCTGTCGTTTATTGTTATTCTTATTGGTGCGGGAATTACACGCTACTTTGGCTCGGAAGGTGTGATGCACCTTCGTCAGGGCGAAACAAGCAGCGAAATCACTTCCGAGAAAAGTTCGGTGCGAATTACAGCTGAATTTAACGGTCAGAAAGATGAAAAAACCACTGAATTTACATTCTCCGAAACTGAATCGAATGATTTTTCAAAATCCATCAGCATGGCTGGAAAAACAATCAATATTCAGAATATATTGTTGATGCCTAATGCTATAGAGGCCATAGAGGAAGACCCAAAAGGCGAACCTGCTTTCGATTTGTTTGTGATGAGTCAAAGCAATCAGGGTATGGAAGTAATACTTTCGGCAGGTGAGAGCAAAGAGTATGGCGGACAGCTGTACGCATTTGGCGATAAAAGCGGAAAAGCCGATGTGAATTTCACGATGGATGGCGATAACCTGCTTATGAAATCAAAAGCAGCAGTATCAAAAATGGCTATGATGGAAAGCAGTGAGTCAGCACTTGCTCCCGGCACTCTGATTCCGGTACAGGAACGTACTATCTATAAAAGCGAGAAAGCTGTTTTTGTGCTGAAAAAATACCTGCAACACGCCAAAAAGAGTCTGACTCAATACAATCCCGAATCGAATAAAATGGGTGTGATGATGAAAGGTCGTACTGCAATTGTTTTCAATGTAACCGATGGAAATACTACCAAACAAGTGAATGTAATGATTGCCGAAAATGAGACTTCCGAACCCGGAACCTGTTTGATAAACGATGTGAAAGTTAGTATCAGTTACGGTACTTTAGCTCAGAAATTGCCTTTCAGCATTACGTTGCGCGAATTCCAACTGGACCGTTACCCCGGTTCAAACAGCCCATCGTCCTACGCCAGCGAAATCACAGTAAATGACCCCGAAATGAAAGTAATGAAACCTTTCCGCATTTACATGAACAACATTCTGAATTACCGTGGTTACCGATTCTTCCAGTCGTCCTACGACCCCGACGAAAAAGGAACAATACTTTCTGTTAACCATGATTATTGGGGAACGTTAGTAACCTACGTGGGATATTTCTTTATGCTCATTGGTATGGTGCTGACTTTATTCAACAAAAATAGCCGTTTCCACACCGTTATCCGTTTGAGCAAAGGTTTACAGGACAAGCGTAAAGCATCGAAAACACTTTTGCTGGCAGGCTTACTTGTATGTTCAGCGTCCATGTTTGCAATAGATAAGAACAGCAGTAAAAAAGAACATTTCGAAGCATTGAGCAGCTTGCTGATACAAGATGAGGCACAGGGACGCATTGAACCAATAAGTACTTACGCTTCGGATGTTATCCGCAAAATCAGCAAAAAAACAACTTACAATGGTCAGACAGCACTCGAAGTATTTGTCGGTATGATGCTGAACCCAACTCAATGGCAAGCAGAACCTGTTATTAAAGTTGCTCACGAGGGGTTGGCCAAAGAACTTGGTGCATCGAAAGATTATGTTTCGTTTAATCAGTTGGTTGACATGCAGCATGGAGGTATTTACAAACTGTCCGAAAAAGTCAATACAGCTTATCAGAAAGATCCTTCGCAGCGAAATCAGTATGAAAAAGAACTGATAAACGTGGATGAGCGGTTGAATATTCTCAATAGTATTTTCACCGGAGCGTTATTAAATATCTTTCCTGATAAATTGAATAAATCAGGTAAATGGCAAAATGCTCAATTCTTTAGAGATAAAAATCTGCTTGAATCGGCTGGTCATAGCATGCCTGAAATGCTGCAAACATCATCAGATAATACTTTATCTGAGCGAAATAATCCAACACCAAATAGCGATAATACGTCGGGAAGTATGAGTGATAAATGTCCGATGACCGGAAAGACTGGAAAAACCGATAAACCTGCAGAAACTTCTCCTTCTGAAACAATGAACAGTTCTGGCGATAAATGTCCGGTAACAGGTAAAAGTGGAAAGGCCGGGAAAATTGAAGAATCTGCAATGCAGTCAATGCCCGACTCAGCTGCAAAATGTCCTGCTGGTGGAGAAATGAAAGCTTCAGGGCTAATGAGCGGTATGCCTGTTATAACTCCGACTGAAATCGCCGGACCTGAAAAATTAGTGCATGATTATCTTTCTGCTGTTCAGGAAGGTTACCAAAACGGAAACTGGAGTGATGCTAACATGACTTTACTTAGTCTGAAAAACTACCAGATACTAAACGGTGGAAATCAACTTCCAACAAAAACCCGTGTGAAAATGGAAGTGATGTACAACAATCTGAGCATCTTCCTGTCGTTGGCAATTTTATACGGTTTAATTGGTATGATACTTATTTCGTTACATTTGTTCAATATCCTGAAATATAATTCAACGATTGAAAAATGGTTGGATAAGAGCATTTATCCGCTTGGAATCATGTTCATTATTTACACTGCCGGACTTGCTTTGCGTTGGTATATTTCCAATCATGCGCCCTGGAGCAACGGTTATGAATCAATGATTTTTGTAGGCTGGGCAACCACGATGGCCGGTTTGGTATTTGCCATGCGTTCGCCTATTACATTAGCTATCACTTCCCTGCTGGCAGCCATTGCCCTTGCTGTGGCAGGCATGAGCTGGATGAATCCCGAAATCACCAACCTTGTTCCGGTATTGAAATCATACTGGTTGGTTATTCACGTGGCTGTTATTACATCGAGTTACGGATTCTTTGCCACTGCTGCCATGCTGGCTCTGTTCAACTTATGCCTGATGATTGGTCGCAATCAAAAAAATGCCATCAAACTTAATGATAGTAAATTGGAATTCAGTTATATCATTGAACTAACACTCACAATCGGATTGTTTATGCTTACTGTTGGTACATTTCTGGGTGGTATTTGGGCAAACGAATCGTGGGGTCGATACTGGGGCTGGGATTCAAAAGAAACATGGGCGCTGGTAAGTGTGTTGGTTTATTCGGCCATACTTCACCTGCGTAAAATACCAAAAATGAACAACATGCTTGTTTTCAATACTGTTTCAATACTCGGTTTCGGGACAATAATAATGACTTATTTCGGAGTAAATTATTACTTGTCGGGAATGCATTCGTACGGACAAGGAACACCGCCTCCTATTCCCCTAGCTTTGTATTTTATCCTTGCAGGGATTGTTTTATTGGTAACGCTGGCGTACTTTAAAGAGAGGAAATTAAAATAATTCCAACTCATTTCCGTTTATCAGTTATTAAGAACCTATCTAAATTAGGTGAATTTATTAATCATTTGCACCTAAAATACTTTATTTTAAGTAATTTTGATTTTTTTTTCAGAAATGAGTTTACATTTATATTGATTTCAGATTAATTCAATCGGTTTATTTTCAAGACCTTTTGAAATATTTTAATAGAGAATGACCCGATTCCTTCATAGTCTGTCTATAGTTTTATATACACTGATTGTATTATTTACATTCACTGCATTGGCTTTATACGGATACACCTATTATAAACTTCCACTTGACCATCGGTATGATAATCAGGCTATTTACAATCTATTAAATCCGTCTGGTTCTATTGGTCACTGGCTTGGTATTTATGGAACGGCTCTGATTGTAATCGGTCAGTTTATGTATATGGCACGTAAGCGGATGAAAGTTTTTTCGCAACTTGGCGTATTAAAATACTGGTTGGAATTCCATATCTTTTTATGTACTCTTGGCACAGTGATGGTGCTGTTTCACACCACATTCAAATTCGGAGGTATTGTATCCATCGGTTGGTGGAGTTTGGTTATTGTGTGGGTAAGTGGTGTGATTGGCAGGTTCATTTACTTGCAAATACCCCGCAGTATGGAAGGACGGGAACTCAGTCTGCGCGAGGTTCAGGAACAAAAAGAAATAATAGACAGCGAGTTACAGTCAAAATATGGTATCAACTTTCTGGAATTCACTTCACACAAAACCGAAAGTTTCAAAATATTATCCAAAACTCTTCATGGAAAGGAATACAGAAAAGCAAAACGGTTGATAAAAACCGAAGCTCGTATTGTCAAACGCATTGAAAGACTCGATACATGGCATAACCTGTTGAAATACTGGCACTACGCACACTTACCATTTGCATTAGTTATGTTAGTAATTATGGTAATTCATGTTATCGTGGTGCTTTATTTTGCCCAAATACTCAGTTTATGGATAAAATAATCGAAATAAGTTTTTACCTGATTCTGTTGCTGATGGCGGTTATCGTGCTGTTAGTATATATTTTCATGCATAAGCGCAAAACTAAAGTTTCGGAAGCCAAGATCGAACAGGCCAAAGAAGATGGTATTCATGAACCTGTTTCGTTGTATCCTGTGGTCGACCCATACAGATGCATTGGTAGCGGAGCTTGTATCACTGCATGTCCTGAGGTTGATATTTTGGGTTTGCGCAATGGGAAAGCAGCCGTAATCAACGCTTCTCATTGTATCGGTCACGGAGCTTGTTTTAAAGCTTGTCCGGTTGAAGCCATATCACTTTGGATAGGTACCGAAAAACGTGGTGTCGATTTACCTCATGTAAGTCAGAACTTCGAAACAAACGTTCCCGGAATTTTTATAGCCGGCGAACTGGGTGGTATGGGATTGATTCGGAATGCTGTAACACAAGGCAAAGAGGCGGTTCAGAATATTATAAAGACATTGAAAAAAGATACAAACGCAGATTATGACTTGATTGTGGTTGGTGCAGGCCCGGCTGGGATTTCGGCTACATTAGCAGCTAAAGAAGCTAATTTGAAAGTACTTACACTGGAACAAGATACTTTAGGCGGTACCGTTTTTACTTTTCCACGCAGTAAAATTGTGATGACACACCCAATGGATTTACCTATATATGGGAAAGTTAAGTTGAGGGAAACGAATAAAACAGAGTTACTAAATCTTTGGAATACAGTTATTTCGGAAAACGATATAGAAATAAAGGAAAACTCTAAAGTTGAGTCAATTACCGCAGAGAATGACTATTTCAAAGTTCAAACATTGAATAATGAAATATACAGCGGCAAAACGGTATTGTTAGCAATTGGTCGTAGGGGAACGCCCCGCAAACTTAATGTTCCGGGAGAATGGTCTGAAAAAGTGGCATACCGTCTGCTCGAACCGGAAGATATAAGCGGGAAGAAAATTATGATAGTGGGTGGTGGTGATTCGGCAGTGGAAGCAGCTTTGATGCTTGCCGACCAAAACGAAGTAACACTTTCGTATCGTAGTGATGCTTTTGCCCGTTTAAAAGTAAAAAATAAAACATTAATTCAGGAAGCAATTGACAGGCAAAAGGTGCGGGTAATCTTTAATTCCAATGTAATTTCCATCGAATCAACTGAAATTCTGTATAAAATAAACGGTTCTGACATTACGATGCATGAAGTTAACGATTTAATCTATATATTTGCAGGTGGAGAATTGCCAACACAATTTTTAAAGAAAACAGGTATCCTTGTCAACACCAAACATGGTGAAGCGGTGCTGACACATAAAAAATGACTTTTATCTCTGTTCAAACGAATTATCTAACGAACTATTAGACATTCAGAAGTGAAAATTTTCAGACTATTCTATATATTAGCCCTATTTCTGTTTGTCGGATTTAATCTTTCCGCCCAGATTTCCCCCGGCGATTTGAGTAATGCTCATGCTACGCTTGAAGGTGTGAGTAATTGTACCAAGTGTCACGAGGTGGGTAACAACAAAGTTAGCCGTGCTAAATGTCTTGACTGTCACAAAGAAATAAAAGCCAATATTCTTGCTAAAAAAGGCTATCATGCTTCGGTAGAGGTTAACGGTAAAGAATGTGCAGTTTGTCATAACGAACACCACGGAAAAACTTTTCAGATCACGCGTTTCAACAAAAAACTCTTCAACCACGCACTTTCGGGTTTTGCTCTGAAAGGCGAACATGCCAAACAAGAATGTTACGACTGCCACAAAGCAGCATTTATAAAAGACCCCAATCTTAAAAAGAAAGCCTCTACTTACCTTGGTCTTACTCAGGAATGTTTGCTTTGTCACGACGATTTCCATCAGGGCAAACTGTCGCCAAAATGTAACAGTTGTCATAGTTTCAACTCATGGAAAAATGCAACCGGTTTCGACCATAGCAAAACACACTTCCCTCTACTTGGTCAGCACAAAACAGTAAAATGTCTTGATTGTCATAAAGTTATTAATGTAAACGGTAAGAAAGTCCAGAACTTTGCAAACCTGAAGTTCAATAACTGTACCCCTTGCCACGAAGATGTTCATGAGAATAAGTTTGGGCAGGATTGCAAGCGTTGCCATACCGAAGAATCATTCTTCTTCAACAAAACAATGAAGGCATTTGACCATGATAAAACGGACTTCAAACTGATAGGTAAACACAAGCAAGTGGATTGCAAGGAATGTCATAAAGGTCCGAGTATGACTACCCCGATAAAACATCAGTTCTGCAACGACTGTCATGCCGATTATCATAAAGGTGAATTTACCAACAGAAAAGGAATTACACCCGATTGCAGTAAATGTCACAATAATAACGGATTTACACCCAGCACGTTTAGTGTAGAAGAACACAACAAAAAGTTTAAACTTGAAGGAGCACACTTAGCCAGCACCTGTATGGCCTGTCATAAAAAACAGGATAAATGGACGTTCAAAAATATGGGCAAACGCTGTATTGATTGCCATAAAAACGAACACAAAGGATTTATTGAAAATAAATTCATGCCAAACGAAAATTGTGAACTTTGCCATAACGTGAAAAGCTGGAAGAAAATAAACAGTTTCGACCACGATAAAACCAGTTATAAACTAGAAGGTTCGCATGCTAACATTGCTTGTTCAGCCTGTCATTACGGACACAACGAGGATGGAATCCGAATTCAGAAGTTTGAGGGACTTGGAAAAGAATGTTCTTCGTGCCACAAAGATTCCCATTTTGGACAATTTGCTGTAAACGGGAAAACAGATTGTTCACGTTGTCACGGATTTGACAAATGGGAAAAATCCAGATTCGATCACAATACTTCACGCTTTAAACTGGATGGAGCACATGCTGATGTGAAGTGCGAGGAATGTCATAAACCGGTGATAAACAACAAAGGGAAATACATCGAATATAAGTTTAATGATATTAGTTGTCAGAAATGTCACTCGTGACAGAAGTAATCAGTAAACGGTAGCAGTAAGAAATGAGAAACAGATTTATCATATTCATTTTCACGATATTGGCGTGGTCGGGGCTATTTGGCGCGACGACCAAATCGCCACATGGTGCTAAGATGAAACTTGAATGTATTACCTGTCACACTACCGATAACTGGCTGAAAATAAAAGAAAAAGGTTTTAATCACAACAAAACTCATTTTCCACTCGTAGGTCAACACAATGCTATAAACTGTAAACAATGTCATAAATCATTGGTTTTCAACGATGCTCCGACTGAATGTTCATCCTGTCATACCGACATTCATGAAGGAACGGTAGGGCGCGATTGTCAGCGATGCCACAAGCCAAATTCATGGATTGTCAGCAATATACGTCAGATTCACCAACAACAAGGTTTCCCATTGGTGGGCGAACATGGTTCGGCTGATTGTAACCGTTGTCACCAGTCAGCTTCGTCACTCCGTTTCAACAACAGACGAGCCGATTGTTATTCCTGCCATCAATTTCAGTATGAGTTAACTTCCAAACCGAATCACAGATTAACAGGTTTTGGAACAGACTGTGTACGTTGCCATAATATGACCGGACGTACATGGTTATCTATAGGCAAAGGTTTTGATCACAGCTATTTCCCTCTTACAGGAGGGCATGGTAATTTATCATGCAATAATGCTAAATGCCATGAAAATGATAATTATCTAAAAAAATTATCTCCCGATTGCACAACTTGTCATGGTGTTTCCACTGCTGTAGCTATCATTCCGGCACACGGTACAAAAATGAAGAAATATGCCTGTAACGACTGCCATACAGCAACAACATGGAATAATGTACGATTCAGCATTCACGATAGTTGGTTTGGAATTTATTCGGATAAGCACAAAGGACTTTGGAACAAATGTACCGATTGTCATAATAACGATTTGACATACAAGGCTAATTGCCGTAAATGTCACAATTTCGACAGGTAAGAAATTCACGCATGAAACAGCTCATAATTTTCATATTTTTGTGTTTACCGCTGACAATGTTCGGACAAGCAGCGAATGAGACAAGCAAGGGCATTGTTTCGTATGTCAGTTCACAAAATGTGTATGTTCAGTTTGTAAATACCGATGGTATAGAACCTGGTGACACACTATATTCTCAAACTAACGACATGTACATTCCGGCATTAATTGTGAAGGAAAAATCCACTATATCATGCCTATGTATCGACACAAATGATTATCTACCAGCTGTACGAAATCAGGTTTTTGCCAAACTAAAATCCCCGGTTGTTCCCGTAGAAGTGGCTGTTCAGAACTCTAAACAAGCTGTTTCTGTGAATGATTTGGCAATATCAGGAAGTAAATCCAAAACATCTAAAGATAAATCATCCATAGACGGCAGGCTTTCGTTGTCGAGCTACCTGAATAATACCAGCGATACAACAATGAACTCTATCTTTCGATTGAATTTATCACTGAATGCCAACCATATAGCCAACTCAAAATTCTCGGCTGAATGTTATATGTCGGTGACTAAAAAAAATACTTACACCCCATATACCTCAACTGTCGACTCTACAACGATTACAAATTACCGGATTGACCAGCCGCTGGATATTAAAATCTACAACCTGGCTGTAAAATATGAATTACCCGATTCGATGAGTGTGTTGTTTGGACGTAAAATTAATCCCAATCTGGCTAATATAGGTGCAGTGGATGGTCTGCAATTTGAGAAAACCGGTAAAACCTATTCGTATGGAGCAGTTATAGGTTCACGACCTGACACTTATACCTATAATATAAACCCCGGATTATTGCAATACGGTGCTTATGTTAGTCATCAGATGCAAAAGGGAAACAGCTATATGCAGACCTCATTAGCCTTTTTCAACCAAATGAATAATCTGCAAACCGACCGGAGGTTTATTTACCTGCAGCACAGTAATTCACTCTTGAAAAACCTGGATTTGTTTTGCTCGTTCGAACTCGATTTGTACGGAGCAAAAAATCAGACTAACAGTGCTATTGTAAAGAATATTTTGGGAAATGATAGTATAGTAAGCTGGAATACCCGTACTCCAATAAATATGCTGGATTTGACAAGTGCTTATATATCTTTAAACTACAGACCATTTAAAAACGTTACGCTGGGATTATCATACGATGCACGTAAAAATGTATTTTACTACGAAACCTACAAAAACTACATTGACAGTGTGCTGGATAAAGAAACCCGTCAGGGCTTGAGGTTCAATGCACGGTATCAGCCGTTTAAATTCCTAACCTGGGGTGGAAATGCAGGATACCGCTTTGCTACTGCTACTTCTGGCGAATCGTATAATGGTTATACGTATCTGACTTTTCCCCGATTACCTTTCGATACACAACTCACAATTGATGCTACCGCTTTAAAAGCAAGTTATTTGAGCGGTATGATTTATGGTGCATCGCTGACAAAAGACCTGCTGGATGGAAAAATTTTCACAGAACTTTCGTACCGCAATGTAAATTATACAACTCCTAATGGTGCTGCAACAAATCAAAACATTGGCGAAATGAGTCTTTCATGGCGAATAACTAAAAAGCTGATGCTGTGGTTCGACTACGAAGCTACCTTCAATCCCGACAATAACTACCAGGGGCGCGCATTTATAAACCTTTCACAGAGATTCTGATATCGAAACCGTTACTCCAAAGCCGACATCATTGTTTTGAGAGTTAGTCAGAATTTGCAAAAATTTCAAAACAGTTAGTAACTGTTTAAAAATAAATCTTAAATTGTTTTTCAATTATTTTTTATGCTAGTTGTGGCTTTGTTTTTTGAAAAATAGCGGGCTATTTGAGAAAAATAAAGGTGCAAATAGTCAAAAAAGAATGGAAAACAATAAGAT